>NZ_DAIPZB010000029.1:0-63715 GCF_036782435.1 Pinisolibacter sp.
CCTTGCCGACGAAGATCGTCTCCACCGCCGTCTTCATGTTGTCGTAGATGCCGCGGGTGCAGGCGCCCCGGAAGAAGGCGAAGGCCTGGTCGTGGGCGTCGAACACCATCTCCTGGCTCTCGCGCGGATAGGCACGAACGAACATCATCCGGCTGTGGCAGAGCCGGACGTGCGCCACCTTCACCGTCAGCGGCAGACCGTTCATCAGCACGATCTCGTGGCTCCAGTCGAACTGGTAGGCCTCGCCCGGTGCGAAAGAGAGCGGCACGTAGGCGTCGACCTTCGCCGCCGACGTCTCCAGCGACCAGGCCCGCGCGTAGCGGCGCACCGCGTCGTAGCCGCCTTCGTAGCCGCGGCCGCGCAACTCCTCGAAGAGCCGGACCAGCGTCAGCCGCTCTCGTGCCGAGGAGGCTGCGTTCGCCGCGAGCAGCCCGTCCAGCGCCGCCTTCCACGGCCCGAGCTTCGGCAGTGGCTGGTTCCCCCGGCTGTAGGAGAAACTCGTCTCACCCGACCGCAGCACCTTGCGGACCGTGTTGCGGGCGACGTGCAACTCGCGGGCGATCTCCTTGATCGAACGCTCTCGAACGAAGAACTCGCGGCGTATCCGCGCAATCGTATCCACTGATTTCATCCCCCGACCGCCGCCCTCGACAAAAGGAACGGCAGTCTGCTCGCGGTGGCGGTAAGGGGGTCAAAATTGGACGCCGATCACCCCTCGTAGGGGGTCAAAATTCCACGCCGAAACACAGAGAGCCGCCCCATTGCGGTGTCCGGCTTCCCAGCACTCCTCGAGCCACGGAAGATGTGCGTCGAGCGAACTCTGCCGGGTGCGGAACACGTCGTTGCGCTCGCCGCGCAGAATGCGCCGAACGGTTCCTCGACTGATGCCGGTCCGACGCGCGATGGCCTTGAGCGGAACACCGGCCTGGGACAACGCGAGGACCGCGTCGTTGGCTGCGCGCCGCCCCAGCCACCCCTCATATTGCAAGCGTTCTGCGGCCGAGAGGAGCTTCGGATCGATGGGCCGGCAACTGAGGGCCGAGCGGATCTGCTTCATGGAGCCGCGCACGGCATCAAGAAACGCGCTGCTGGCGTTCTCCATGAGATGCCAACGGTCGGCGACCTGCGCGGCGTGAGGGAGAGCGCGAGAGATCGCCTCGCCGTAGACGTTGGCGCGATCCCGCGTGACCGTTGTGATAGACGCGTGAGCGGCCAACCATGCCGTGGCGGTGGCCGGCTCTCGATCCGGCAAGAGCCGCAAAGGCCGACGCTCCTTCAGATCGACGATGATCGTCCCATACCGGCAGTTTCGTCTGAAGGCGAAATCGTCGATCCCGATGACTTCCGGCGCGACGTCACGCGTGACGCGGCCGCGGCGAACCGAGCGAATGAGAGTGTCGTTGCTCACCGAGATCGACAATCGTCGTGCGAACCGGGCAGCCGGCCGACCGCCTAGCGCCAGACCGAGGTGTCTGACGAGGAAGTCGAGGCGTCCCGTCCGCCGTGCCCGAGGGGCGAGCACATCGTCGCCCAAGCGCTCGGCGAAGATCTTCCGAGGGCAGCAGGGATTTTCGCAACGGAACCGCCGAAGACGACGTCGAGTACGACGTTGCGGCGGCCGAGGGGAAGGTCGGCAGCGCGGCGTCGATAGCGGCTGTGGACATGATCGGCCGTCGAGCTGCACAGCGGGCAGCGTGCATGGCAGACGATGGAGCGAAGGACGAACGTGACCTGGGTGGCATCTACGGTCGCGCAATCGACGACGAAGCCGTTCGGTACCGCATCACGAACGCGAAGTTGTTGATCCATGACGCTGATTCCTTCTCGAACCAGAGCCGATCGGACCAGCGAACTTCATCGAAAGTGAGTCAGACCCAAAGTTCCACGCCGAAACACAGGGGAGAACGGTGATGAAGATCTTCGGACTGGCCGGGCGGAGCGGTTCAGGAAAGACGACGCTCTTGGTTCGTCTGCTCCCGGAGCTGCGTGCCCGCGGTTTGACCGTATCGACCCTCAAACACGCCCATCATGGCTTCGACATCGACCGCCCCGGCAAGGACTCGCATCGTCATCGCGAGGCGGGCGCCTCGGAGGTCATGGTCGTCTCCGGCGATCGCTGGGCGCTCCTCCACGAGATCCGCGAGGAGGAACCGTCGCTCGAGGATCTGATCCGTCGGATGACCCCCGTCGATCTCGTCCTGGTCGAGGGCTTCCACACCCATGGGCATCCGATGATCGAGGTCCATCGTCCGTCCGCCGGTCATCGCCTCATGTGGCATGCGGGCTCCGACATCCTCGCCGTCGCCTCCGACGAGCCGCTGGAGGGATGCAGTGTCCCGGTTCTCGATCTGAACGACACGGTGGCAATCGCCGACTTCGTGATGGCGAGAGCGGGCTTACAGCGCGCCAGACCTGGCCGATCGATCGTGGTCTCGTGCAACAACGTAACTCGACGAAATCATAGTTCATCGATCTCGTTCGCGTCGAAGTAACGCGCGCAAGCGTACGAAAGCGGCACCAATTTGATGTATCCGGAGGATCTTGACTAACCGTTCGCATGTTTTGCCGCGCACGCATACAGACGAATTTACCCATATTGAATGCAGTATATCCTCAAATTTTAGCCATAATGTAAAACTATTCACAAGAATTTCAATCTAGTCGACAACTTTCTGGTCGTTATGTTTAGCACACCGAAGGTAATATATATTGGCTGCGCGTTCATCGAGTTTAGCCATCCGCACTGTGGCAATTTTCGCACGACTTAATCGGTGAATATCTAGCAAGTGCAGCACTTGCTCGGCAAATAATTTTGCAATGCACCATATTCCTGATATTCAATCGATTTTTTTTGACCTCATTACGTCATAACGCATTTTAATTTCGGTCGAACGGACCTTGTCGCTACCGTTCGAAATCGATGACGGCAAGCCTTCGGACGAAGCCTGGTGAGAGAGGATGACGAAATGACCAAGCGACACATTCTTCCCGCCGCTCTTGCGTTCGGCCTGGTGTCGACCACGGCCGGAATTGCTCTGGCCGACGGTCAGCTGTCGATCATGAGTTTCGGCGGCGCCTATCAGGCCGCCCAGAAGAAGGCGATGTTCGAGACCTACACCGCCAAATCCGGCGTCAAGATCGTCGAACAGGAGTACGGCGGCGAGATCGCCAAGATCAAGGCGATGATCCAGGCTGGCAACACCACCATCGACGTCGTCGACGTCGATGCGCCGACGCTGCAGCAGGGTTGCGACGAGGGCATCTACGAGAAGATCGACTGGTCGAAGATCGGCCCGATGTCGGAATGGATCGCCGGCACCACGTCCGACTGTGGCGTCGGCACCATCGTCTACTCGACCTCGCTCGCCTACGACGGCGCCAAGTTGGCGAACGGGCCGACCACCATCGGCGATCTCTTCGACACCAAGAAATTCCCCGGCAAGCGCGGTCTGTGGAAGAACCCGGCGACCAATCTCGAGTTCGCGCTGCTCGCCGACGGCGTCAAGACGGCCGATGTCTACAAGGTGCTGTCGACCAAGGAGGGCGTCGACCGCGCCTTCAAGAAGCTCGACTCCATCAAGAAGGACATCGTGTGGTGGGAGGCCGGGGCCCAGGCGCCGCAGCTGCTCGCCTCCGGTGAGGTCACCATGACCACCGCCTGGAACGGCCGCATCCACAACGCCAACAAGGAAGGCCGCAAGTTCCGGATCGTCTGGGACAATCAGATCCTCGATTCGAACTTCTGGGCGATCCCCAAGGGCGCCAAGAACGTCGCCGCCTCGCACCAGTTCATCGCCTTCTCGGTCGAGCCCGCGGTTCTCGCCGGTCTGACCAAGTTCATCCCCTACGGCCCGGTGCGCACCACCGCCGCCAAGTTCGTCGCACCGGACGATGCGGTCAATCTGCCGACCAGCCCGCAGA
The DNA here is from genome assembly GCF_036782435.1 of Pinisolibacter sp. Lineage (NCBI taxonomy): Bacteria > Pseudomonadati > Pseudomonadota > Alphaproteobacteria > Hyphomicrobiales > Ancalomicrobiaceae > Pinisolibacter > Pinisolibacter sp. The sequence continues at coordinate 3,922 of NZ_DAIPZB010000029.1, forward strand.
ACATGACCAACGCCCTGACCCTCGACAACGCCTTCTGGGGCGACAAGGGCGACGAGATCCGCAAGCGCTTCACCACCTGGCTGTCGCAGTGAGCCGACGAGACCCGGGTCGCCGCGATGGTTGCGGCGACCCGATCCCGACCGGGCCGGTCGCCGCGTGACCGCCGACGACGGCGGCCGCGCGCCTGCTCGGGTGTAGCGCCCGGCCGGCACCCGGTCGACCCGGCGCCCGCGGCCCCCGACCGAGGGTCGACCGCGACGACGGACGCGGCGGGGCGCGGCGGTTCCGACACGGGATCGCTTTTCGCGGCCGGGGATCCGGGCGATCATTCCGAGCGGACGTCACCGACCTCCGAACGTCGGACCTCGGTGCGCAGACGAGACCGAACGGGCGTCGGCCGATCGGCCGTGACGCTCGGCATGAAACGAGCGCGGATCGCGCCGGCGAAGGATGACCAGCATGAGTCTCGAGGCCCGGAACGACATCGGTCGCGCGGCGGCGGACGGTTCGCCCCCGACGACCGAGGCCCTGGTCCGCTTCGCCGGGGTGCGCAAGTCGTACGACGGCATCCACTTCGTGGTGAAGGACCTCGATCTCGACGTCCCACGCGGTGAGTTCCTCACCATGCTGGGGCCGTCCGGGTCGGGCAAGACGACGACGCTGATGATGCTCGGCGGCTTCGAGCGGCCGACCGTCGGTCAGATCATGCTCGACGGGCGGCCGGTCGAACGGTTGCCGCCGGAGCGGCGCAACATCGGCTTCGTGTTCCAGAACTACGCGCTCTTCCCGCACATGACGGTGGCCGAGAACATCGGCTTCCCGCTGCGCTACCGCGGCATCAAGGGACAGGCGGCGGTCGACAAGATCGGCCGGGCGCTCGGCATGGTGCGGCTCGGCCATCTCGCCGACCGGCGCCCGACCCAGCTCTCCGGCGGCCAGCAGCAGCGCGTCGCGCTCGCCCGCGCCCTGGTCTTCGAACCGTCGCTGGTGCTGATGGACGAACCGCTCGGGGCGCTCGACAAGCAGCTGCGCGAGCGCATGCAGGTGGAGATCAAGCACCTGCAGACCAAGCTCGGCATCACCATGGTCTACGTCACCCACGACTAGTCGGAGGCGCTGACCATGTCGGACCGGATCGCCGTGTTCCACGACGGCCGGATCCAACAGCTCGCCGACCCCAAGAGCCTCTACGACGCCCCCGCCAACCGCTTCGTCGCCGAGTTCATCGGTGAGAACAACACGGTGCCCTGTCGCTGGCTCGGCCGCGACGGGCCGCTCGCCCGGGTCGAGACGGCGGACGGCAGTCGCCTGCTGGCGGTGCCGACCCCCGGTGTCGAGAGCGCCGAGAAGGTGAGCCTGTCGCTGCGCCCCGAACGCCTCGGCCTCGGGCCGGGACGGCCGGGCAGCGACACCATCTCGGGCCGCTTACGCGAGGTCTTCTTCCTCGGCGATCACGTCCGCCTCATCGTCGAGGCGATGGGGCAGGAGATCATCGCCCGCATTCCGGCCCGTGAGGCGCGGCCCTTCCAACCCGGCGAAATGGTGGAACTGAACTTCAGCCCCAACGATTGCCGACTGCTGGGAGATTGATCATGGCCGCCATCGATCCCGCGGTGATGAGCCGGGTGGAGATCTTCCTCGCGGTCAAGAAGGCGGAACGGCCGGGACGGCGAGCGGCGTTCACGCTCGCGCTGCCGCTCCTCGTCTTCCTGCTGCTGACCTTCGTCGCCCCGATCCTGCTCCTCCTGGTGACGGCGGTCGACAACACCGAGCCGCGGGCGGTGCTGCCGCGCACGCTCGCCGCGCTCTCCGACTGGGACGGGGCGTCGACGCCGGGCGAGCCGGTGTTCGCCGCCCTCGCCGCCGACCTGAAGAAGGCGCAGGAGGACCGCACCGCCGCGCTGCTCGGCAAGCGCCTCAACTACGAGATCTCGGGGATGCGGTCGCGGATGGTGGCGGCGGCACGTCTGGCGGCGCGGCTGGACGCCGGCCCCTACCGGCCGGCCTTCGTCGAGGCCGACGCGGAGTGGGGTTCGGTCGCCATCTGGGCGGTGATCGCGCGCAACGATCGCGGCTGGACGCCCTATCACCTGTTGACCGCGGTCGATCTGCAGTGGCGTCCGGTCGGCGGCATCGGTCCGGCCGACGCCGATCAGGCGATCTTCCTCGGCGTACTCGGGCGCACCCTCACGGTGGCGGCGCTGGTGACGCTGGCGACGCTGATCATGGGCTATCCGGTCGCCTATGTGCTGACCATCGCGCCGCCGTCCGTCGCCCGGGTCATGATGCTCCTGGTGCTGTTGCCCTTGTGGACGTCGCTGCTGGTGCGCACCACCGCCTGGGTGGTGCTGCTGCAGACCGACGGCATCATCAACGACCTGCTGATGATGCTCGGTCTGACGACGTCCAAGCTGCAGCTGATCTTCACCCGGATCGGCACGGTGACGGCGATGACCCACATCCAGCTGCCCTTCACCATCCTGCCGATCTACAGCGTGATGCGGGCGATCCCGCCGACGCAACTGCGGGCGGCGCGCTCGCTCGGGGCGCCACCCTTGTCAGCGTTCTGGCGCATCTGGGCGCCGCAGACCCTGCCGGGTGTGGTCGCCGGCTGCCTGATGACCTTCATCCTGTCGCTCGGCTACTACATCACGCCGGCCCTCGTCGGCGGCCCCGGCGATCAGATGGTGTCGAACTTCATCTCCACCTACATCAACCGCGACCTCAACTGGGGCCTCGCCTCGGCACTGGGCGTGGTGTTGCTGACGGTGACGCTCGGCATCTATTGGCTGTTCCTGCGCCTCGTCGGCGCCGACAAGATCCGGTTGGGGTGACGGTCATGTGGCTTCCGTCCTATGCGACCCGTTCCGAACGCGCCGTCCGTCTGGCGGTGGTGAGCTTCGCGGTGGCGGTGCTGATCTTCCTGATCGCTCCGCTGTTCGTGGTGGTGCCGCTGTCGTTCTCGGACGATCCGTTCTTCACCTTCCCGGTTCCGAAATATTCGCTGCGCTGGTACCGGGACTTCTTCGGCAACGAGCGCTGGATCTCGGGCGTCGTCAATTCGTCAATCACCGCGGTGCTGACGACGATCTTCGCCACGGTGCTCGGCACCACGGCGGCCCTCGGTCTGGCGCGGCCTGACTTCCCGTGGCGGCGGCCGGTGATGGCCCTGCTGATCTCGCCGATGATCATCCCGGTCGTCATCGTCGCGGTCGGCGGCTACCTATTCTTCGGCCGGCTCGGGCTCACCGACACTCGGCTCGGGCTGGTGCTCGCCCACACCGCGCTCGCCACGCCGTTCGTGGTCATCACCGTGACGGCGACGCTGTCGACCTACGACACCAACCTGACCCGCGCCGGACTGAGCCTCGGGGCGCCGCCGATCGCGGTGTTCTTCCGGATCACGCTGCCGTCGATCCTGCCGGGCGTGGTGTCGGGGGCGATCTTCGCCTTCGCCACCTCCTTCGACGAGGTGGTGGTGGCGCTGTTCCTGACCGGCGCCGAACAGCGGACCCTACCGGTGCAGATGTTCGCCGGCATCCGCGACCAGATCAATCCGACGATCATGGCGGCGGCGTCCATCCTGCTCGCCCTGTCGATCGTGCTGTTCGTGGTCGCCTCGTGGCTCGGTGGACGCGGCCGGCGCGGGTCGTGATCGGGGCGGGGAGTGAAACTCTCCCCGCGTCTCGACCCCGGACGACGCCGCCCTCACGCGCCGGTGGCGCGGACTCCCTCGACGAACATGTCGGCGAAGCGCGCGGCGAAGCTCTGCGCCACGGTCGAGCGGGCGCGCGGATTGATGTAGATGCCGACCACCGCGTCGGCCAGCCGGGGCAGGCCGGCCTTGGCGCCGTAGACCTTGAGCTTGTCGGGAACGATGCGCCGCGCCAGCACGGTGACGCCGAAGCCGGTCCGCACCGCGGCGTCGATGCCGGCGAGCGACGGGCTCGAATAGACGATCTCGAAGGTGCGGCCCTCGCGCTGGAGGGCGGTCAGCATGTTGCGGCGATAGAGGCAGCCTTCAGGGTAGCAGACGATACGCAGGGGCTCGCCCGGCGTCGGCTGTCCAGCGGCCGACGGCCCGCCGACCCAGGCGAGCGGCTCGCGCCAGGTCATGAAGGCCCCTTCCGCCGGCCCGTCGGGGGTCATGGCGACGACGATGTCGAAGCGGCCCTCGCGGAGCCCCTTGAGCAGTTCGTGCGAGACGTCGCAGACCACGTCGAAGGCGATGCCGGAAAGATCGCGCGGCAGGCCGGCGATGAGCTTGGGCAGGAAATGGTCGGCGTAGTCGTTGGGGATGCCGAGACGCAGCTTGCCGCGGCTGTCGCGGGCCTGGAGGCGCAGCATCATCTCGTCGTTGAGGGTGAGGATCTGGCGGGCGTAACCGGCGACCAACTCGCCCTCCTCGGTCAGCTGCGAGCCGCCGCTGTCCTCGGCGAAGAGCTGGACGCCGAGGAGGTCGCGCAGGCGCTTCATCTGGAGGCTGATCGCCGGCTGGGTGCGGCCGAGCCGCTCACCGGCGCGCGTGAAGCCGCGCAGGTCGATGATGGTGACGAAGGCCCGGAGGAGATCCGTCGGGATCGAACGCATGGGCAGGCCTCGTGTTCTGCGGCGCACCGGTCGAACAAAGCATGCCGGCTCCGGTGGCGGCAAGTGCGACCGGGCGGCTCACCATGGCCGTCGGTCCGGAAACGCCGATCCCGACCGCCACGCGGGGGCGTGGCGATCGGGACACGGCGGAGACCGATCCGGCGATCGGGCGGTGATCGCTCGGGGGAGCGGCGCGCCCCGCGCGTGCGGGTCGGGCGGTCAGGCCGGCACGATGTTGTGCTCGGGGCCGAAGGGGAACCCGGTGATGTTCTCGGCGCCGCTCTCGGTCAGGACGAGGATGTCGTGCTCGCGATAGCCGCCGGCGCCGGGCATGCCCTCCGGGAGCGACAGCATCGGTTCCATCGACACGACCATGCCTGGCTGGAGGACGGTGTTGATGTCCTCACGCAGCTCGACGCCGGCTTCGCGGCCGTAGTAGTGGCTGAGCACGCCGAAGGAGTGGCCGTAGCCGAAGGAGCGGAAGCCGAGAAGACCGTGCGACCGGTAGATCTCGTTGAGCTCGGAGGCGACGTCGCCGCAGCGCGCGCCGGGCTTCAACAGCTCGAGACCGCGCCGGTGGACCTCGCAGTTGATCTCCCAGATGCGCAGATGCGCGTCGGATGCGTGGTCGAGGAAGAGGGTGCGCTCGAGCGCGGTGTAGTAGCCCGAGATCATCGGGAAGCAGTTGAGCGAGAGGATGTCGCCCTTCACCAGACGGCGGGTCGTCACCGGATTGTGGGCGCCATCGGTGTTGATGCCCGACTGGAACCACACCCAGGTGTCCATCAGTTCGACGTGCGGGAAGGTCGCGCCGATGTGGCGGACCATGGCGCCGGTGCCGGCGAGCGCCACCTCGTATTCCGGCACACCCTCGGCGATCGCGGCGCGGACGGCCTCGCCGCCGAGGTCGGCGGTGCGGGCGCCCTCCTTGATGAGGGCGATCTCCTCGGCCGACTTGATGGTGCGCATCCACATGGTGGCCTGGCCGATGTCGACGAACTCGACACCGGGGAAGGCCTCGTCGAGCAGCTTGCGGAACTCGAGGTTGACGTGGTCGAACTCGATGCCGATGCGGCGAGCGCCGGCGAGTTCCTGCTGGAGCGCGTAGAAGTAGTTGTCGCGGCGCCAGTCGGTATAGGTGATGTTGTCGCCGAAGGTGCGGCGCCAGGGCTGGCCGGCGTCGATGCCGGCGGAGACCGACACGGCCCGGGTGTCGGTGACGATGAAGGCGTAACGCCGCCCGAAGTAGCAGAAGAGGAAGTCGGAGTAATAGTTGATGTTGTGATACGACGTCAGCACCGCCGCATCGAGTTTCATGTCCTCAAGAATTCTGCGCAGTCCTTCCTGTCTGCGAGACATCTCGGCGGCCGAAAACGTGCCGACCACCTTCTCGCCATTGTGCATCTTCTGGAGACGAAGAAGTTCGTTTGGCATTTGGGCGTGAATCATTTGATCGATTTCCCCAGATGGACAGAGACAGTTCTTTCCGAGTGTGATCTCCTAGTTAGATCGAGTGGTTGTCGAGGTGAAATAAGAAGTGGTTATATCGCCATTTGCGGGCACTATCCGAGCGGCCGGTATCGGCGACTTCGTCACCTCTCGTCACCTGGGGTCGCGACCGCGTCGGGTCGGGCGAATTCTGGCGGAAACCGTACGATCTCAGAGGCTTCTCCGGATCTTCGGCGCGCCGCGCGACGCCTCGGCGGCGGTCGCGCGACGGGTCCGAGACGGTCGCGGGCGGGACGGGTTCGGGGTGGTCGGCGGCACGGCGCGGTGATTGCGCGGCGAGGGGCATCGGCGCACTGTGCGCGCCATGACCACTCGCTCGCCCGTCAAACCGGATGCTCCCACGGCGCGTCTCCGCGTCGGCTTCGTCCTGGCGCGTCACTTCACGCTGACGGCGTTCGCCAACTTCATCGACACCCTGCGGCTGGCCGCCGACGAGGGCGACCGGTCGCGCCAGATCCTGTGCAGTTGGACGATCATGTCGGCGACCGGGCGGCCGATCGTGTCGAGTTCCGGGGTAGCCGTGGTGCCGGGCGCCGGTCTCGTCGACCCGAAGCAGTTCCACTACATCGTCGTCGTCGGCGGGCTCCTGCATCGCGGCGAGCAGATCGACGCGGAGATCGCGGCCTATCTGCGCCGCGCCGCGGCGCTGCGCACGCCGCTGATCGGCGTCTGCACCGGCTCCTTCGTTCTGGCGCGGCTCGGTCTGCTCGAGGGGCGGAAGACCTGCGTCTCCTGGTACCATCGCCACGACTTCATCGACGAGTTCGGCGTCGCGCCGATCGCCGACCGGCTCTATGTCATCGACGGCGACCGGATCACCTGTTCGGGTGGGGCGGGCGTCGTCGATCTCGCGGCGGCGCTGGTGGAGAAGCACGTCGGGGTACAGGCGGCGAAGAAGAGCCTGCACGTGCTGCTGCTCGACGAACAGCGCGCCGCCGATTCCGCCCAGCCGACGCCGCACGTCGCGCCGGCCGCCGCCGATGCGCGGGTCCGGCGGGCGGTGCTGGCGATGGAACAGGCGATGGCCGAACCGCTCGCCATCGCGACGCTGGCCGAGCAACTGGGCGTGAGCGAGCGCCAGCTCGACCGGCTGTTCCGGCGTGAACTCGGAGCCAGCCCGTCGGAGATCTACCGCGGCATGCGGCTCGACTACGGCTACTGGCTCGTCGCCAACAGCCGCCGCAGCATCGGCGAGGCCGCGGCGCTCGCCGGCTTCTCCGACGGCGCCCATTTCGCCCGCGCCTTCCGCCGGCGGTTCGGCGTGAATCCGGCAGCGCTACGCCAGACGAACGCCGCCGCCGACACCGATGGACCGGTCGATCGTCGCCTGTTTCGGCCTTCGTCGGAGAGCGGAAAAATACCGACGACCTGACGGGTCCGTTCTCGGCGACGGCCGGGTGATGTCGCATTCTCCATCGGCAAATGGAGAACCGCCGACATGAAGTTTTCCGCGCTTTCCGTCTTCACGCAGGGCCTCGGAGGCAACCAGGGTTGGCCGGAACAATGGCGTTCGCCGGAGCCGAAATCCGCCTATGACGCGATCATCGTCGGCGCCGGTGGGCATGGTCTGGCCACCGCCTACTATATGGCCAAGGAGCACGGGATGCGAAACATCGCCGTGCTGGAGAAGGGGTGGCTCGGCGGTGGCAACACCGGTCGCAACACCACCATCGTGCGCTCCAACTACCTCTGGGAGGAATCCGAAGGGATCTACGAACACGCGATGAAGCTGTGGGCCGGCCTCGCCCACGAACTCAACTACAACGTCATGTATTCGCCGCGCGGCGTGATGATGCTGGCGCACAACATCCACGACGTCCAGGTGTTCAAGCGGCACGTGCACGCCAACCGCCTCGCCGGTATCGACAACGAGTGGCTGACGGCGGAACAGGCCAAGGACTTCTGCCCGCTTCTCAACATCGAGAAGAACATCCGTTACCCAGTCATCGGCGCCTCGCTGCAGCGGCGTGGCGGCACCGCTCGCCACGATGCCGTCGCCTGGGGCTACGCCCGCGGCGCCGATCGGCTCGGTGTCGACATCATCCAGAACTGCGAGGTCACCGGCATCCGCCGCGACGCCTCCGGCGCCGTCTCCGGCGTCGAGACCTCGAAGGGCTTCATCGCGACCCGACGGATCGGCGTGGTGGTGGCCGGCAACACCTCCGTCGTCATGGCGATGGCCGGCGTCCGCATGCCGCTCGAGAGCTACCCCCTGCAGGCGCTGGTCTCCGAACCGGTCAAGCCGATGATGCCCTGTGTGGTCATGTCGAACACCGTGCACGCCTACATGTCGCAATCCGACAAGGGCGAGATGGTGATCGGTGCTGGCACCGACGCCTACACCTCCTATTCCCAGACCGGCGGGCTCCACATCGCAACCCACACGCTCGACGCGATCTGTGAACTGTTCCCGGCGGTGCGCCGTCTGCGGATGCTGCGCAGTTGGGGCGGCATCGTCGACGTGACACCCGATCGCTCGCCGATCATCGGCACGACGCCGGTGCCGGGCCTCTTCGTCAACTGCGGCTGGGGCACCGGCGGCTTCAAAGCGACGCCGGGCTCGGGCCACGTCTTCGCCGATCTGGTGGCGCGCGGCGAACCCAATGCCATCGCGGCGCCCTTCACCATGGACCGTTTCCGCACCGGCCGTCTGATCGACGAGGCGGCGGCGGCGGCCGTCGCGCATTGAGGAGCCGATCATGCTGCTGATTCATTGCCCCTATTGCGAGATGGACCGCCCGGAACTGGAGTTCCGCTACGGCGGCGAGGCCCACATCGCCCGCCCGGCCGATCCGATGGCGACGAGCGACGAGACCTGGGCGGAGCATCTCTACTTCCGGTCCAATCCGCGCGGCCTGCACGCCGAGCGCTGGCGCCACATCTCCGGCTGCGGCCGGTTCTTCAACTGCCTCCGCGACACCGTCAGCGACAGGATCGTGACGACCTACAAGGCGGGTGAGGCGCGGCCCGAAATCGACAGAGGTGCGGCATGAGCGAGCATTTTCGTCTCTCGGGCGCCACCGGCCGAGCCGTGCGCTTCGTCTTCGACGGCGTCACCTATCAGGGTCGCGAAGGCGACACCCTGGCCTCGGCGCTGTTGGCCAACGGCGTTCATCTGATCGGCCGTTCCTACAAGTACCACCGTCCGCGCGGGATGCTGACCGCCGGGGCGGAGGAGCCCAACGCGCTGGTCGCGGTCGAACGCGGGCGGGGGCGGATGACGCCCAATCTGCGGGCGACGCAGATCGAGCTCTACGACGGGCTCGTCGCCACCAGCCAGAACCGCTGGCCGTCGCTCGCCTTCGACGTCGGCGTGATCAACGACGTCGCCGGGAAGTTCTATTCGGCCGGCTTCTACTACAAGACCTTCATGGGTCCGAAGTTCGCCGGTACGGCGCTGTGGACCCGGGTGTTCGAGCCGATCGTGCGCTACGCCGCCGGCCTCGGCGCGCGCCCGACGGATCCCGATCCCGATCGCTACGCCCAGTTCTACGCGCACTGCGACGTGCTGGTGTGCGGTGCCGGCCCGGCCGGCCTCGCCGCCGCGCTCGCCGCCGCCCGGTCGGGCAAGGACGTCATTCTCTGTGACGAGCAGTCGGAGCCGGGTGGCAGTCTGCTGCACGAGACGACGGCGACGATCGACGGCCGACCGGCGCGGGTCTGGGCGGAGGAGGGGCTCGCCGAGTTGAAGGCCGCCGCCAACGTCCGCGTCATGGCGCGGACACAGGCCTTCGGCTGGTACGCCCAGAACTTCGTCGCCCTCTCCGAGCGGGTCGCCGACCATCTGGCCGAGCTGCCGCGGGGAGCGCGGGAGCGCCTGTGGCAGGTTCGGGCGAAGCGGGTGGTGATCGCCACCGGCGCCATCGAGCGGCCGATCGTGTTCCCCGGCAACGACCGGCCGGGTGTGATGCTGGCGGAAGCCGGGCGCATCTACCTCAACCGGTTCGGGGTGAAGGTCGGGTCGCGCGTGGTCGTCGTCACCGCGCACGACAGCGCCTATCGCGTCGCGCTCGATCTGGCGGCGGCGGGCGTCACCGTCGCCGCGATCGCCGACGTCCGTTCCATGCCGCTGCGGGCTCGGATGCAGGAAGCGGAGGCGGCGGGGATCCGGGTGATCTCTTCGGCGACCGTGACCGGCACCAAGGGGCGGCGCCGGGTGAGCGGCGTCGGTATCGCCCAGGTCGGCGGCGACGTCGTCGGCGGGACGGACTGGATCGCCTGCGACTGCCTGCTGATGAGCGGCGGCTGGACGCCGAGCGTCCATCTCTATTCGCAGTCGCGCGGCAAGGTGGTGTGGCACGAGGACCGGCAGATGTTCCTGCCCGGCGCCTCGGTGCAGGACGAGCGGTCGGCCGGCGCCTGCCGGGGCTCCTTCACCCTCGAAGCGGCGTTGAGCGAAGGCGATCGAGCCGGGGCCGAGGCCGCGGGCATCGAGACGGCGCGGCCGAGCTTTGCGATCACCGGCGAGGCCGGGACCGAGGGCGGCGTCCTCGGCCGTCTGCCGCGGCGCCCCGGCGCCAAGGGCAAGGCCTTCGTCGACTTCCAGAACGACGTCAAGGCCGACGACATCGAACTCGCGGTGCAGGAGGGCATGCGCTCGATCGAACACGTCAAGCGCTACACCACCACCGGTATGGCGACCGATCAGGGCAAGACCTCGAATCTGAACGCCCTGGCGATCGCCGCGGGCAAGCTCGGTCGCAGCATCCCGCAGGTCGGGCTGACCACCTTCCGTCAGCCCTACACGCCGGTGACCTTCGGCGCCTTCGCCGGTGCCAACCGGGGCGACCTCTTCGATCCGGTGCGACAGACGCCGATCCATTCGTGGGCCGAAGAGAACGGCGCCGCCTTCGAAGACGTCGGGTTGTGGAAGCGCGCCTGGTATTTCCCGAAGCCGGGCGAGGACATGCATCGCGCGGTCCTCAGGGAATGCCGTCAGACGCGGGCGACCGCCGGCATCTTCGACGCATCGACGCTAGGCAAGATCGAGGTGGTCGGGCCGGACGCGGCGGTGTTCATGGAGAAGCTCTACACCAACCCGTGGGCGAAGCTCGAGCCGGGGCGTTGCCGCTACGGCCTGATGCTGAACGAGGCCGGCTTCGTCATGGACGACGGCGTCATCGCCCGCATGGCCGACGATCGCTTCCACGTCACCACCACGACCGGCGGCGCGCCGCGGGTGCTGCACCACATGGAGGACTACCTCCAGACCGAGTTCCCCGACCTGCGGGTCTGGCTGACCTCGACCACCGAACAATGGGCGGTGATCGCGGTGCAGGGGCCGAAGGCGCGGGAGATCGTCGCTCCGCTCGTCGCCGGCTTCGACATCTCCAAGGAGGCGATGCCGCACATGTCGATCCGCGAGGGCACCGTCTGCGGTGTCCCCGCCCGGGTGATGCGCGTCAGCTTCACCGGCGAACTCGGCTTCGAGATCAACGTTCCGGCCGATCACGGCCGGGCGGTGTGGGAGGCGGTGTGGGCGGAGGGCCGCAAGGTCGACGCCGTCGCCTACGGCACCGAGGCGATGCACGTGATGCGCGCCGAGAAGGGCTACATCATCGTCGGTCAGGAGACCGACGGCACCGTCACCCCGGCCGACCTCGGACTCAACTGGGCCGTCGGCAAGGCCAAGAAGGACTTCGTCGGCAAGCGCTCGCTGGTGCGCCCCGACATGATCGTCGACGGCCGCAAGCAGCTCGTCGGCCTCCTCACCGAGGACCCGGCGATCGTCCTCGAAGAGGGCGCGCAGATCACAGCGACGGCGGCGCCGGCGGCGGGCACCCGTGCCCTCGGCCACGTCACCTCGTCCTACGCGAGCCCGGCGCTCGGCCGCTCGATCGCGCTGGCGATGGTCGCCGGCGGCCGTGACCGCTCGGGTGAGCGACTGTATGTGCCGATGCCGGGCGGGGCGATCGCGGTGACGATCGTCGATCCGGTGTTCGTCGATCCCAAGGGAGAGAGGCTCGATGTCTGATCGATCGGTTGCCGTGGCCGCCCGTCGCGGGCCGCTCCATGCCGTGTCTCTGCCCAAGGGCGAGACCTTCGCCGTGACGCGAGCGCCCGATGCCGCGCGCTTCGTCCTGCGCGGCGATCCCGCCGGGGTCGCCGCCTTCGGTCCGGCGGCGCCGGGGATGCTGCGGGCGAGCGAAAGCGGCTCGCGCGCGGCGCTCCGCCTGGGGCCCGACGAGATCCTGCTGCTGGCGCCCGGCGAGGACGCCGAGGCGATCCGCGGAGAGTTGGCGGCGAAGCTGCCCGCCGGGGCCCATTCGCTGGTCGACGTCTCCCATCGCCAGATCGGTCTGGTGGTGGAGGGCAGGTCGGCGGCGCTCTGCCTCGCGGCGGGCTGTCCACTCGATCTGCGGCCGGCCGCCTTCCCGATCGGGATGGCGACCCGGACGATCTTCCTCAAGGCCGAGATCGTGTTGTGGCGGCAGGCGGACGATCGCTTCCACGTCGAGGTCTGGCGCTCGTTCGCGCCCTATCTGGTCGGTCATCTCTCGGACGCCCATGCCGGGAGCAGCGATCCCTGACGTCGCCACGAGGAGCGGGCATGATCAGTATCTTCGACCTCTTCAAGATCGGTATCGGACCCTCCTCCTCCCACACGGTCGGGCCGATGAAGGCCGCCGGTGCCTTCGTGGAGGCGCTCGAGGCGGGGGGGCTCACGGAGCGCGTCGCCCGTGTGGTGACGACGCTCTACGGGTCGCTCGCCTGGACCGGCAAGGGACACGGGACGCGCGATGCGGTGATCCTGGGGCTCTGCGGTGAGCGGCCGGCGACCATCGACCCGGACGCGGCCGGCGGCATCGTCCGGGCGGTCGAGGAGTCGTCGACGCTGGCGCTCGGCGGCCGGCGGTCGATCGGCTTCGTGGCGGAGACCGACATCGTCTCGGACATCGAGACGGTCCCCGCCTTCCATCCCAACACGCTCGCCTTCGAGGCGTTCGACGCGGCGGGCGCGTCGCTGATGATCCAGCGCTGGTGTTCGGTCGGCGGCGGCTTCGTCGTGCTCGAGGGTCACAACGAACCGCCGGTCGAAACCCAGGCGGGGCCGGTGCCCTATCCCTATTGCAGCGCCGCCGATCTGCTGGCGATGGCGAGTGCCTCGGGCGGTTCGATCGCCGACGTCGTGCGCGCCGACGAGGAGGCTCTGCGGCCGGCGGGGGAGGTGGCGGCGTATGTCCGGTCGATCGCCGAGGTGATGCTCGCCTGCGTCGATCGCGGTCTGGCGGCCGAGGGCGAGCTTCCCGGCGGGCTCCACGTCCGGCGGCGGGCCGCGTCGATCTTCCGCAAGCTGACCAAGCAGCAGTCGGAGAACGACTTCGCGGCGCATCAGATCATGGACGTGATCTCGGTCTTCGCGCTGGCGGTGAACGAGGAGAACGCCTCCGGCGGCCGCATCGTCACGGCGCCGACCAACGGTGCGGCGGGGGTGCTGCCGGCGGTGCTGCGCTACTACCGCGACTGCTGGCCGGGGGCGGACGAGGTGGGCATCGAGCGCTTCCTGCTGACGGCGACGGCGATCGGCGCCCTGTTCAAGATGAACGCCTCGATCTCGGGCGCCGAGGTCGGCTGTCAGGGCGAGGTCGGCGTCGCCTCGTCGATGGCGGCGGCGGGGCTGTGCGCCGCGCTCGGCGGCAGCGACGCTCAGGTCGAGAACGCCGCCGAGATCGCCATGGAACACCATCTCGGCCTGACCTGCGACCCGATCGGCGGGCTGGTGCAGATCCCCTGCATCGAGCGCAACGCCTTCGGCGCGGTCAAGGCGGTCAATGCCGCGTCGATGGCGCTCAAGGGTGACGGGACGCACCGGGTCAGCCTCGATCAGGTCATCGTCGCCATGCGCCAGACCGGCGCGGACATGCATCACAAATACAAAGAAACCTCACAGGGCGGCCTCGCCGTCGCCTTCGTGGAATGCTGAGGGGGAAAGACCCGATGTCGGTCGCCAACAGGAACACCGGATTCTTCACGACTGCGCTCGCGGATGTCGATCCGGAGCTGACGCGGGTCCTCGAACTCGAGACCGGTCGCCAGCGCGACGAGATCGAGCTGATCGCTTCGGAGAACCTCGTGTCGCAGGCCGTCCTGGAGGCGCAGGGCTCGGTGCTGACCAACAAATACGCCGAGGGCTATCCGGGCCGGCGCTACTACGGCGGGTGCCAGTACGTCGACCTCGCCGAGCAACTGGCGATCGATCGCGCCTGCCGGCTGTTCGGCTGCCGCTTCGCCAACGTCCAGGCGAATTCGGGCTCGCAGGCCAACCAGGCCGTCTTCCTCGGCCTGTTGAAGCCGGGCGACACCTTCATGGGCCTCGACCTCGCCGCCGGCGGGCATCTCACCCACGGCGCCAAGCCGAACATGAGCGGCAAGTGGTTCAACGTGGTGAGTTACGGGGTGCGGCCGGACGATCACCGCATCGACATGGAGGCGGTCGCCCGCCTCGCCGAGGAGCATCGGCCGCGGCTGATCATCGCCGGCGGCTCGGGCTATTCGCGCCATTGGGATTTCGCCCGCTTCCGTGAGATCTGCGACGCGGTCGGCGCCTATTTCATGGTCGACATTGCGCATTTCGCCGGGCTCGTCGCCGGTGGCGCCCATCCCTCGCCCTTCCCGCACGCCCATGTCGTCACTACGACCACCCACAAGACCCTGCGCGGTCCGCGCGGCGGCATGGTGCTCACCGACGACGAGGACATCGCCAAGAAGATCAATTCGGCGATCTTCCCCGGCCTGCAGGGCGGGCCGTTGATGCACGTGATCGCCGCCAAGGCGGTGGCGTTCCACGAGGCGTTGCAGCCGTCGTTCCGCGCCTATGCCCACGCGGTGGTGGAGAACGCACGCCAGCTCGCCGGGACGCTCGTCGACGCCGGTTTCGCCATCGCTTCGGGCGGCACCGACAATCATCTGATGCTGGTCGACCTGCGCCCGAAGAAGCTGACCGGCAAGGCGGCCGAGGCGTCGCTCGGGCGGGCTCACATCACCTGCAACAAGAACGGCATCCCGTTCGATCCGGAGAAGCCGACGATCACCTCGGGCATTCGGCTCGGCTCACCGGCGGCGACGTCGCGCGGCTTCGGCACGGCGGAGTTCCGCGCCGTCGGCGAGATGATCGTCGAGACGTTGAACGGGCTGTCGGCGCACGGCGAGGAGGGCAACGCGGCGACCGAGCAGGCGGTGAAGGCACGGGTCGCGGCGCTGCTGCGCGACTTCCCGATCTACGCCTGAGCGACCGAGCGCCGGGGCGACGCGCGACCGAGCGCTTCGCGCCCGATGACGGTGCCGACCGGGCCCGATGAAGGCGCGTGCCGTCGTGCGACGGGGGCGGGCTTCGAACCTCGACGGAGAGACGGTTGTCGAGCCTCCCAACGCCCGCGGTCCGCGACCGGATCGCCCTCGCGCGCATCGGCGTGTTCGCCCATCAGGGGCAGTGCGACGACGAGCATCGGCTCGGGGAGCGCTTCTACATCTCCGTGTCGATGGGGCTCGACCTCACCGAGGCGGGCCGTTCGGACGACCTCGGCGCGTCGGTGTCCTACGCCGAGATCGCCGAGTTGGTCCAGGAGATCGCCCTCGGTCGGCGCTTCGGCATCGTCGAGGCGCTGGCGGAGGCGATCGCGACGGCGGTGCTCGACGGCTTCGCCCGTGTCGCCGAGGTCACCGTCACGGTCGACAGGCCGAACGCGGCGGTGGCGGTGCTGCTCGACAGCGTCTCGGTCACCATCACACGCGGGCGATGAGCGAGGCCGATCGCGCCGGAGGGCGACGCGACGACGTCGGCCGACGACGACGATCGACAGACGAGAACCCCTCGAGGGGTCGGAGGAAACGATGAGCCGCCATGTCCTGACCGTCACCTGTCCGTCGAAGCGCGACATCGTCGCGGCGGTCGCCTCGTATCTGGCGCGGATGGGCTGCAACATCACCGATTGCGCCCAGTTCGATGCGCAGGAGACCGGCCGGTTCTTCATGCGCATGAGCTTCGTCAGCGAGGAGGGTCGATCGCTGAGCGAGATCGAACAACGCTTCGCCGACATCGCCGAGCGCTTCGAGATGGACAGCGACTTCCACGACGAAGCGACGCGGATGAAGGTCATCATCATGGTGTCGCGCTTCGGCCACTGCCTCAACGATCTGCTCTATCGCTGGCGGATCGGGGCGCTGCCGATCGACATCGTCGCGGTCATCTCCAACCACCTCGACTACCAGAAGCTCGTGGTCAACCACGACATCCCGTTCCACTACATCAAGGTGACGAAGGAGAACAAAGCCGAGGCGGAGGCGCAGCAGATGCGCATCATCGCCGAGACCGGCGCCGAGCTGATCGTCCTCGCCCGCTACATGCAGGTGCTGTCCGACGAGATGTGCCGGAAGATGTCGGGGCGGATCATCAACATCCACCACTCCTTCCTGCCGAGCTTCAAGGGCGCCAACCCCTACAAGCAGGCGTTCGAGCGGGGCGTCAAACTCATCGGCGCGACGTCGCACTACGTCACCGCCGATCTCGACGAGGGGCCGATTATCGAGCAGGACACGGCGCGGGTCACCCATGCCCAGAGCGTCGACGACTATGTCGCGCTCGGACGCGACGTCGAGAGCGTGGTTCTCGCCCGCGCCATCCATGCGCACATCCACCGGCGGGTGATCCTCAACGGCGACACGACCGTCGTCTTCCCGGCGAGCCCCGGCAGCTTCGCCTCGGCGAAGATCGGGTGATCAGATTCGATTTAGACCCAGGGTCACAGCAATCGACTACGTCGCATTGAAGCGTCGCGAAGGCGTAATGTTGCCAGGATGACTTTCATCGTTGTCAACATTGGATCGCCTTACTGGTCACGAGCGCACTCTGATGTGGGCAACGGTCTTCTCGCCACGCCCAGCGGGCGGCGTCGAGCCGCCCGCCCGATGGATCCCAACAACAGGTCAGACTGACGTCGAACCGACGTCGGAATGACGTCAAAATAACTTTTCTTTGCGAATTCCCATTTCATATCAATTAGTTGTCTATAAAAAATCGAACTTCGGTGCCCATCTCGGAGAATTCGGCGCCCATCGCCTCTGAAGTTCGGCCATCCCGCATTCATCTATTCGGGTCTCCGACCCGTTTCGATCGCGGCACCCCACAGCTGATGAGCTGTGGTATCCAAAGCGGCAGCTCTCGATTTCGTCTGCCTAATATAAACTGCCTAATATAAACCGACTAGGCGTGTTTGTTCCTTGCTTGAATCAGCTCCACGATCACGGAGAAGGAGCTGATCATGACGACGCAATTTCTCCACATCGATGGCTATTCACTATCACGGAAGCGAGGAAAATTCAGTGCTTCTGGCATCCTCGCCGAGGCGGCGCGCGTGCCGAGCGCCTGTCGCCACCTCGACGCGCCCCAGCCGCCGATCATCCGCTTCGGTCGGTCACCGACCGAGATCGAGGCGGTGCTGCGGGATCGCGTCGCCGCAGGACACGACCGTCTCGGACGCGCGGTCTCGGTCGCGAGCCTGGTCCTGATGACCGCCGTCGCATCGTGGCCGGAGCCGACCGATGTGACCTTCGGCTCACCCGAAAGCCGCGCACGGTATGAGGCGTGGCGGTCACTGACCATCGGCTTTTTCCGTCAGCTCTGGGGCGACGCCCTCCTCGGTGTCGTCGAACATGTCGACGAGCCCTACCCGCATCTCCACCTCTTCGCCGTTCCGCCCCTCGATCCGACTGGGGTCCTCACGGTCGAGACGATCTCGGAGCCGCATCGGGTGCAGGCGGAGAAGCGCCGGGCCGGCGGTAGTCGCGCAGAGTATCGCCAGGCCTTTCGTGGCGCCGCGGTCGACCTGCAGGACGCCTACTACGCCGCGGTCGGCGCCCCCTGTGGTCTCGACCGTATCGGACCTCGGCGGCTGCGGCTGACCCGGGCCGAAGTGATGGCACGCCGGCGGGCCCAGGAGGCCGAGCGGAAGGCCGAGGCCGAACGGCAGGCGGAATGGGTGCGGCGCGAGGCGGAGATGCACCGTGAGATGGACGCCTACCGCGCGCGCTGCGCCGCCGAAACCGCCGACCAGATCAATGCCGATCGGGAAGCCTCCGCCGCACTGAGGACGAGGGCGGCCGACGAGATCCGTCGCGTCCAGGCCGAAAACGATTACCTCCGCGAGGAACTGGCACGTCTCGGATGGGAGCCCCCTGGGGAGGCGAAACCGGCGAGGTGATGTTCAGCGCCGGTTCGGCACGACCGACCCAGATATTGGCATCACAGCCTCGATCTTCGTCCAGGCATCGAAGAAGGTCTCGTCGACGGAATGGTTCTTCATTTTCTGGGAAATGAGCACCGATGACGTCGATTTAACAAATTGTTAACCAATTGATCAGCCCCCACCGAGTGGTCCAGTTTGATTGTTAGTTCAGGGTCGGCCTCGGCGCCAGGGCGGGCGTCGAAGCTGGTCGGGGTTGCGTAGGCGTCCTCCCTGGCGCCGTTGGAATGAAGACCTCGGGCGCAGGCGGTTTGTAGCCGAGCGAGCCGTGGGGTCGTTCGGTGTTGTAGTGGCGTCGCCAGCTCTCGACGACGATCTTCGCCTCGGCCAGGGAGTAGAAGATCTCCCCGTCGAGCAGTTCGTCCCGGAGCCGTGCGTTGAAACTCTCGACGAAGCCGTTCTCCCAGGGGCTGCCGGGGGTGATGTAGGCCGTCTTGGCTCCGACCGCGGTGATCCAGTCTCTGACGATCTTGGCGATGAACTCCGGCCCGTTGTCCGAGCGAACGTGCTCCGGGACGCCGCGAAGGATGAACAGGTCCGACAGCACATCGACGACATCGACCGCCTTCAGCCGTCGGGCGATGCGGATCGCCAGGCACTCGTGGGTGAACTCGTCCACGACGTTCAGCATGCGGTACTTTCGCCCCTCGTGGGTTCGGTCTTCGACGAAGTCGTAGGACCAGACGTGGTTCGGCCGCTCTGCTCGCAGGCGGATGCACGATCCGTCGGCGAGCCAGAGCCGGCCCCGCTTCGGTTGCTTCGACGGGACCTTCAGCCCCTCGCGGCGCCAGATCCGTTCGACCCGCTTGTCGTTGACCACCCATCCGGCCGTCGAACGGAGAAGTTCGGCGATCTTCCGGTAGCCATAGCGCCCGTATCGGCGAGCGAGTTCGACGACGTCGGCGGTCAGCCTATCTTCGTCGTCTCGTCCGCGTGGGACTTGGCGCTGGGTCGAACGGTGCTGTCCGAGCACGCGGCAGACCCGCCTCTCGGACACCTTCATCGTCGATCGAACATGATCGATGCAGGCACGGCGACGCGCGGGGCTCAGAAGTTTCCCTTTGCAGCCTCGGCCAAGATGAGCTTGTCGAGGGTCAGATCGGCGACGGCTTTCCGCAGCCGCACGTTCTCCGCCTCCAGGTCCTTGAGTTTGCGGACCTGATCAGACTTCAGGCCGCCGAACTCACGCCGCCAGCGATAGTAGGTGAGCGTGGTGACGCCGATCGCCCGAACCGCGTCCACGACGGGGCTCCCTTGGCCGATCAGAACGTCGACCTGACGCAGCTTCGCGATGATCTCTTCCGGTTGATGACGCTTTCTCGGCATCGGATGGTCCTTCCTCGCTGTCCGTAGACATACATCGGGATGGACCAGTTCGATGGGGGTGGATCACAAGACTGGGACATTCTAACTTTGCGCCTACAAAGTTTATTCGCATAGTCTATATTATGGAATAATATCGCTTTGCATTCTAATATGCACATAGTTTTCTAGCTTCATTACTATCATTTTTCGCCGGAATATGTCATTAATCTCTTAATCCTCGCGGATAACCCACCTTCTATCAGACCGAAGCCGAAATCGGCACCCGGACAGGCGATCGGCACCAGATCCGACCGCGTCCGTCGACCGCCCCATTTGTGAAACGCCATACGCTCGTCATCGAGCGATCACCCGCCGAGCGCCACCCAGGCGGCGTGCGAGTCCATATAGTCGCGCCAGCGGGCGATTTTGCCACCTTCGATCTCAATGATCGAGCAGAACCGATTGTCGTAGGGCGCCCCGCTCGCCAGGATCGTGCCGTGGACGTCGTATTCGATGACCACGACCCGGCCGCCGTCGGCTCTGGTGACGATCGGTCCGTCCGCCGAGCGGATCCGGATGGCTTCGACATAGCCGGCGAAGGCCGCCATGAGCGCGGCCAGCCCCCGGATCACGCGCGGCCAGCCGAGTTCGTAGCGGACCTCGTAGGAGATGTCTTCGGCGACGACGTCGAAGAAGTGCTCACCCTCGACCAGGTCGCCCAAGGAGCCACGGATCAGGGCAAAATAGGGCTCCGCACCTTCGTAGGCGGCATAGCGCTCGCTCGACATTGTGATGTCTCCGGTGACCTTAGGCCTTCGGCCGTGATGCGTTCTCGATCTTCGGCCTCGCCTCATTCGACCGCCTTTACCGTCCACGCGGCGAGGTTGCGCCGAACAAACTCACGAAAATCCGTCGCCGGCCGGCCGGTGACCTTTTCGACGTCGCCGTTCGGGCGAGAGCCGTCGCCGGCGATGATCGTGCCGGTCAGCCACCGCAGCATGACCGCATAGTCGGCGGGCACGAACCCGGCCGCCACCGCGCCGTCGACCCAGGCGTCGCGATCGACGTCGACGTGCCGGATCGGCCGGCCGGCCTCTTCCGAGAGAATAGCCGCCACTTCGGCGACCGTGAGCGCGCGCGGACCGGTCGGCGCATGGATCGCGCCCGCGTGGACCTCCGGCCGGGCGAGCGTCTCGACCGCCACGGCGGCGATGTCGCCGGCGTCGACGAAGGCCTCGGCCCCACCAGCGGTCGGCACGATGATCGCACCATCGACGATCGGGAGATGCTCGTCGGCAAAGTTCTGCATCACCCACGCCGGGCGCAGAATGGAATGGCTGATCGCGCCCCGGCGCGCGAGATCGCGCTCGACCGCGAGGATGTCGACCTCGGGCGGCGCCCGGTCGCTGCCGTACGTGCTGAGGAAGGTCACGTGGCGCACCCCGGCGCCGATTGCGAGGTCGAGGAAGTCGGCGACGGCGCCGGCGAAGCGGGTCCGCGCTACCGGAGTCACCAGATAGAGCCGGTCGACGCCGGCGAGCACGGGGCGATGGGTCGCCGGGTCGTCCCAGTCGAAGGTCACGTCGGCGCCATGCCGGGCGGCCGTGCGCACCGCAAAGCCGCGCTCGGAAAGGCCGCGGGCCACCAATTTTCCGGTTCGCCCGGTTCCGCCGAGCACCAGGGTCGTCTTGTGAGAAGTGATCATCGGTCGTCCTCCGTCATCGGATCGTGGACAGATGATGCGGACGAAGGACGCGCGTCTCAATGTTCGATGCGCTCAAATCGCTATGCAAAACGCTCGTACAGTTGACGGCATCGATCGCTCAGCGCAGTCTCTCCAATCATGGACCTGCTCGCCGACCACCTCACCCGCGCCCGCGCCTCCGGCGCCGTCTTCGCTCGCACCGTCGCGCGGCCGCCGTGGGGGCTGCGGCTCGGCGGTGAGATCCAACTCGCCGTCCATGCCGTCGCGCGCGGGCAGTGCTGGCTGTGGTTCGACGATCCGACGGAGGCGCCGATCCCGCTGTCACCGGGCCGTTTCGCATTGGTGCGGGGCGGCCGCGATCACTTCATCGGGCACGAACCCGGCGCCCTCTGCCTCGAGCCCGAGGCGTTCCGGGCGGCGCACGCAAACGATGCCGTCTCGGACGATGCCCAGGCGACGGTGTTCCTGTGCGGCGCCTACCGGTTTTCCGGCGACATCGGCCAGGGGCTGCTCGCGACCCTGCCGCCGGTGATCTCGCTCACGCCGGAGATCGGCGACCCGATGCGCGAGGTGATAGGTCTCCTGTCGCGTGAGTTGGCAGTCCCCGAGCCAGGTCAGAACACAGTACTGGACCGACTTCTCGACGTCCTGCTGGTGCTCGCGGTCCGCTCCAGCTTTCGCGACAGTACCTCAGCGCCGCGATGGTATCGGGCGTCGGCCGATCGGCGGCTGAAGGCGGCGCTGCAGGCGATCCACGAGGATGCAGCGCATCCGTGGTCGGTGCCGGAACTCGCGAAGATCGGCGGGCTCTCGCGCGCCGCCTTCGCGCGCGCCTTTGGCGAGGCGCTCGGAGAGACGCCGATGCAGTATCTGACCGAGTGGCGGATGACGTTGGCTCGAGACCACCTGCGCGACGGCGCGATGAGCCTCGCCGAGATCGCCGACGCCATCGGTTACGGCTCACCCTACGCCTTCGCCGCGGCGTTCCGGCGTCATCACGGGCTTCCGCCCGGCGCGTGGCGGAGCCAGGTAGCCGAAGCCGGCGACGAACGAGCGACCGACCGGATCCATCTCGGCTGACGATGCGCATGAGCACCGGAGATCGACGCGCCGATCGTCTCCGCCACTGTCGATCCATCACTACGCTCGGATCGCGCTACGACATCCCAGACGACGACATGAAAGGAGAAGTCGTCGGCGAGAACCGGTTCGAGTGGTGGAAGAGGGACGATGCGACAGACGGCACAGCGACGGCTGGGTCTCGTCTTGAGGAGAACTCGGCCGACTCGATCCATCGAAGGCGTGAATCGTTGAGCCCGAACCGATTCACCGAAGTCATTAGACGCGTGGCCGCAGCCGCGCGAGACTCTCTTCATGACGACGCTCGTGCCCGACCCGATCCACCTGCACCGCATCGACCTCGACCGGAACATGCGGCGCTTCTATGAGATCTCCGTGCAGCCGACCCTCTTCGGTGGTGCCTCGCTCGTCCGCACATGGGGCCGCATCGGGACCGCCGGTCAGGCGCTGGTCGAAACCTCCGACCACCCGGACGAAACCGCCGTGGCCTTCACCCGCCTCGAACGCACGAAGCGCCGACGCGGCTATCGCGACGCGACCCGGGCGGCACTTCCCTGAACGCGCTCACGAAGCCGTCGGCGAATGCACGGCGGACATGTGAAGATGCTGCATCGCAGCACCTTGCCGTGAGGGTTCATCCTTACTACCTTGGTCGTATCGCTTTCGAGCGATGGCCCTTCTCGGGCGTTTCCTCCCTGATACCACTTTCACCGCCGGTGCCTCCGCACCGGCGGTTTTTCTCGGCCCGAGGCAGGGCATCGTCGGTGATCGGTTCACGGCGCGGCGTCACCTGATCGCGCCCGAGCGATCGGGACGGCCTTCGTCCACATCCGCTCGAAATAATCGCGAAAGGCCGCGACCACCGACGGCACCGAGATCACCAGACGATCGTTGTCCTGCTGTTTCAGTCCGGACGCCGTCAGGTTCGCCGAACCGGTGCGGAGCCGCTCGCCATCGACCACGTAGGCCTTGAGGTGCATGATCGGCCCCTTCTTCTTCAATCGGATCTCCTCCTCGAGTGGTGCGAGCCGCGCGAAGTCCGATTTCTGAGAGGGATCGAGCAGGATCCGCAGGGTGACACCCCGCTCCTTCGCCAGGATCAACGCATCGATCACCGGACGATCGGTCAGGATGTAGGCCGCGACGTCGAGAGAGGTCTCGGCTTCGTCGATCAGAGCGACATCGAGGCGCTCGAGGTTCTCGACCGGAGAGTGGTGGATCTCGATCGGCTCGGCTGCCATCACGGGTGCCGACGCGACGGCCGCCACCACGGCCAGCAGAAGGAAGCGATGGAACGGGGTTCGAACGCGGGTGAAGTGTGGCATGGTGAGACGACCGAACGGGGAGAGCGGGATCATGGCCGAGAAGTCCGAGTCGGCGGCGCGAGAGATCAGTGTCGCACTGACCGAGCTGATCGGCATCGCCGAAAGCAGTGGGCTGCCGATGCTCGCCTACCTTCTCGACATGGCGCGTGTCGAAGCGCGGGCGCAAGCCGGAGACACCCCACTACGGCCTGCGAACGTCCTCCCGTTCAAACCGAACTGAAGACGGCATGCCTATCGGCGCTGCCGAAATTCGGTGACGGGCCTCGCTCTCGGTCACACTATGACGATCCCGGCCGCTCGGTTGCCCTGCAGCCGGGAGAGTTGTAGCGGTCGCCGCCCTCATTGGGGCGGCGTCTTTCGGCGCCGGTCGCGCTCGGCGACGGCCACCGCCAGTTCCGCGGCGATCTGTTGGCGCTCGGTCCGGTCCTGGCAGCCGCGCAATTCGGCGCGCAGCTCTTCGACGTGTTCATGGATGGAAATCGTCATCGTCGTCTCCTCGACGTTGGTGAAGGACGACGCCGACGGACATGGCGAGACGGATGGGTCGAGGATCGCGGAAGTGACCGGCAGAGCCGGTGGGTGGGGGAGCCGATTTTCTGGCGCCGCCCGCAGGGTGGCGACTGAAAACCGGGGGGACCGCCCGTCCTCGAGGCGTCCGGCTCGCCATGGCAGACTGGGACGGCCCGCGCAGACCCTCGGGTTTCGGAAGCTTCGAGGAGGAGCGCCGCCACCCGCTGGTTCACTCCTTCCGATCGAAGAGAGCCGACCCCGCCGGTGGGCGGGGCCGGAGGTGGGAGCCTCAGTCCCGGTTCGGCCGGGACCAGATCAGCTGCAGGCCCTCCTCGCCGTCGACCTCCGCCAGCGTGGCGTAGATCGGAGCCGGGAAGCTCGGGTCGTCGAGCTTGACCGAGAGGTAGTCCCGGCCGGAGCCCTCGGCGACGCGCTGCCAGGCGGCACCGAGTTCGACGCCGCCCTGGGCGAAGATGCGGAAGTGCGGTCCCTTGTCGGACGGGCTGTCGATGCGACGGAACTGGGCCTTGACGTTGAGAGCGAGGGTGCGGATCGAGCCGCTGAAGCCGTTGCCGGTCGAGGTGAAGGAGCCGATGGTCGCCACGATGATGATCCTTTCGTCTGGTTCGAGCCGCGCCCACCGCGGCCTCGATGGCTGTCACCAGGACCGGGGACGATCGGACCGCACCTCGAAGAGGCCGAAACGACGTGGAGGACGGTGGAACGCGGCTTTGTTGTTCCGCGAGGAATGCGAACCTGTTCGCAGGGGAAGAAAGTCGCGTCGGACCGTTGCGGGAGGACGATCGAGGCGGAGCCGACCCCGGTCGGACATGCCCCATCGAGCCCGCAGGTGGGTCGGCCGGTTGCCGAACGGGAAGGAGCCGATCCTGGCCTCGCCCATCGCCCCACCGTTCTCGGACACCCGACGCTTCCAGCGACCGGACACCTCCTCTCCGCTCGTCAGGACGTGGGGACCGGACAGGACTGGTTTCTGCCGGAGGAGAGCTGACCGCCCTCCTTCGACCAGATCGGAACTCGGAGCGTCACGCCGCCTCTCGCGTGTCGCCGGTCCTTGCCTGCGGCTGGAGACCATGCAGATAGGTCACGGCGCGCTGTGCGTGCGCGGCAGCCGAGAAGATCGCTCGCCGGTCGTCGGCGAGAACGCGCAGCCACGAGTCGAGATAAGATGCGTGATCGGGCCGCGGTTCCAGCTCCGGCGCGATCCCGAGGTCGGCGCAGAGGAAGCACGACCCGAGCTCGGCGATCAGTTCTTCCCTCGCCCTTTCGCTTCGATCCTTGCCGTAACGGGACAGGTCGCGAGCGACACGATGAGGAGCCGCCGTCCAATGGGTCAGCTCATGGCTCAGGGTCGCCGCGTGAGACGCGGCGTCTCGAAACGCAGCGAAGGGCGGCATCTGGATGTGGTCGGTCGACGGTGAATAGAAGGCTCGATCGCCGCCGTGCCGGATCACCGCGCCGGTCTCGGCGAAGAAGCGATCGGCTCGTTCGATCCGCTCGACCGGGTCGACGATGGGTTCGGGAGGGGCATGGTAACGATCAGGCAGCCCGTCGATCTGCGCGACATTGAAGGCCGTATAGGCCTTCAGAAACGGGATGTCGCGCTCGACCTCGCCGCCGCCCGCATCTCTCTCGGTCTTGGTGAAACGGCTGGCGAAGACCACCATCGTACCGGTCTCGCCCTTGCGGACGGCGGCTCCGAGCTGGATCGCCTGTTTGAAGGTCATCCAGAACGGCGAGCCGTAGCCACGCGCCGTCGCCTCCGACCAGAGCAGCAGCACGTTCATGCCCGAATAGGGCTCGCCATTGTGGCGCAGAGGCCGCGTCACCCGGCCGGCCGCATTCCCGGCGCTCCAGGGCCGCATCCACGGCCGGACGCCCTTCTCGAGTTCGGCGACGATCTTCTCCGTGATGCGGGTGTAGATGTCGACGCGCGATCCTTCGGTCTTCCTGGTCATTCTCCGACCCTCCGTTGCGGCGGTCGCGCCGATCGCGACCCCGTCACGCGGTCCCTCCGCCGGGGATCGAAGGGGCGCCGCATCCGAAGGACCGGAACGAAGAGGAGGACGGCGCAGCCG
This sequence comes from Pinisolibacter sp., assembly GCF_036782435.1. Classification (NCBI taxonomy): domain Bacteria; kingdom Pseudomonadati; phylum Pseudomonadota; class Alphaproteobacteria; order Hyphomicrobiales; family Ancalomicrobiaceae; genus Pinisolibacter; species Pinisolibacter sp. The sequence continues at coordinate 30,281 of NZ_DAIPZB010000029.1, forward strand.
TTGCGGCGATCCCCAGCCCCGGCATGACCGCGGCCGAGACGGGATCGCGTCGGCTTCCGTCCATTCCTCTGCCCTTCCCCCCATGAGAAAAGGTCGGCTCCGATCCGGAGCCGGCCCTGACAGGTCATGAGAAAGGGCGGGGCCGCGGCCCCGCCCGAAGGGCTCAGCCGAAGGCCGCCATCTGCTGTGCGGCCGCCTTGCGATCGAGGCTCTGACCGGGTTGGTCGACTTGGCGCTCGAAGGGCTTCCAGGTCTCGCCGACCACCTGCTCGTAGGCGGCGACGGCGCCCTCGGCGGCCATGCGCAGGGCATGAGCCTGAAGCCCCATGTCGGCGGCGAACTCGCGCTTGCGCTGGGCCGGCCCGTCGAAACCGACGGGTCCATCGACGTCCTCGTCACGGGCGTCGCAGGAGGCCTTCGCGGTCGCGTCGCGCGCCTCGGAAACCGCCCGGCTGTAGAACTGTCCGGCGCCATGAGCGGAGCCGACGAAAGCGCCGACGATGCGCTGCAGGTGGATCTGCATCGCCCGCTCGCCGAGGCCGTCGCCGAGTGCATCCGCCGTCTCGATGACGAGGCGGAGATGGGCCTCGCGGATGCCGTCGCCGTCGAGAACGGGCAGACCGAAGCTCTCGGAGATGCGCGCCGCCTGGGCGGCGTCGGGACAGGCGAGACGAACCATTTCGAGGGTGGTGCCCTTGCGCAGCGGCACGATGCGGGCGGGGGCACGGGAAACGGTGGTGGTCTTGGCCATGATGGTGATCCTTTCTCGGGTTCGCCCTCGGGATCGGACCGGCCCCTGCCGGCCGTCCCTCGGGTGCGGTCGAAGAGAGCCGGCGCCAGCCGAACGCTTCAGGGTCCGCTCCCCGCCCGACGAGCGGAGCCGGTCTGCGGACGCGTGGGGCGCAACGCCCCGACACAGGACGCGGGCCGGCTCTTGCCGAGGAAGCGGGGAGCGGCCGCCACGCGGCGCGCCAGCGGCCTTGAAGCGGACGGCCGCCGGTTCAGACCGCACGCAAACCCGAGGGACCGACCGGCAGGACGAGACCCACCTTCGAGCGATCGAGTAAGGAGCACAGGACCGAGAGCCTCCACACGCTCCGGCGCTCACGACGCATCCCGCCGATGCTGCGACCGGTCACCGGTCGATCCGTCGGAGATCGGTGATCGCCTGCTCCTGCCGTGCGAGCTTGCGCGACAGCGCCTCGATCTCACCGCGTCGCTCGAAGGCGAGGTGATCGGCATGCTCCCGAAACAACCGCTCGTCGACCTGCGTCCAGGTCGAACGACCACGTCCGTGGCAGCGGGCCTTTCGCCGATCGGTGATCGTCCGGCTTTCCGCCCGGCGGGCGATCTGACGCTCGATCAGTCCGAGATGCCGACGGGTCTCGCGACAGGCGGCCTCCATCCGGGCGAGAAGCAGCAACCGTTCGAGGGAGGTCATGGTCCCCTCCCCTCGGTGGAACGGCCGACGAAGCTCGCGACCCCGTCACAGGCGGCGTCACATCCCCCGTTACAGATGGCGTGACGGGCTGGATCGACGACGAAGCCGAACGGTCGCTCGGCCTCATATTCGATTGAGGGCACGAGGAACCGCCGCTCCTCGGCACGCGGATCGCGACGGCCTCCGAGAGTGGCGACGACCTCGACCATGGCGGCGCGGTGAGACGCGCGGATTGCGGAGATCACCACCCAGTCGGCCGCATGTGCGGCGGCGAAGGCGCGGCGGTCCTTCTCATAGGAGTCTCCCGGGCCGAGAACTGCATCGAAAATCGCCTCCCAGGCATCGGGAAACCAGTCCTTCAGCGTCGTCTCGGCGCAGCGCCGTTCGAAGGCGGTGAAGAGGTCGGGAAAGGTGATCGCGACCGCCGCCCAGCCGCAGTCCTCCTCGTACCAACCACCCTCGGACCGCAGTGTCGGGTGGACCGCGGCGTTGCGCTCGGGCGAGAGATGGAAGCCACCATGGCTCGCCGTCGCATATTCGACGATCCCCTCGGCGTAGGCCGTGGCACCCTGCGCCGCTCCCCACGGCGTGTTCGCCGAGGAACGCATCTGGACCCGGCCGAGCCGACGCTTCTCGCGCTGGTGCTCGGCGTTCTCCAGCACCTTCGCGCGGAACTCGGCCTCGCCCGCGAGCCGGCCCGAATGACCGTAGAAGTCGGAACGCCGCCACTCTGCGAGCGGCCGCGTGATGCGCCAGCCGGTCGCCAGGAAGTGAGTGCCGCCCCTTCCGGGCAGCATGGCGAAGGCGTTGTCGCCGACCCGCGCCACCGGGAAACCGTCCATGCTGACGCCGAACTCGACGACTTGCCCTTCGTCGACCTCGGCGACGGCCGTCGTGACAGGTAACTGGTCGTTCATGCCGCCCTCCCCTCGCCTTCGACCACGATGAGATCCGACACTTCCTCGAGTACGGCGTGCGGATAGCCGTGCCGAGAGAGCCACGCCTCGGCCTCGCGGCGGTCTGCCGCGAGATGGACGAGTTCGCGGCCGTCGCCGGGGCGATCGAAGATCCGGATGGAGCCGCCGGGCGGGCGCTCCACCACCTCGAAGCGGAGGTTGCTCGCGACCGAGAATGTCCTGAGCACCTTCATGACGATGACGCCACCGCTGGCGAGATCGGTCTCGTGCAACGTGAAGCCGGCCGGGATCGCCACGGTGCCGAGCCTGCGCTCCGCCTGCTTGGCGATCAGTCGCCCTCGCGCGTTGTTGCTCCGCCAGGCGTCGAACTTCCTCGTGTGGCGCTCGGGCGGACGCGGAGTACCGTCCGACCAGGCGACGATGGAACCGATGGGGGCGAGATCGAAGATGCGTTGCGCGGTCATGGTGCGCTCCTGAGCCGAGAGGACGTGGAAACGAAACCGCCGCCGGGGCGACCGGCGGCGGAGAGATCGTTCGGAAAGAAGAGAAAGACGACCGAGGCCCCGGCCTATTCGGCGGCGGCACGCCAGCCGTCGTCTTCGGTCTCGGTCGGGGACCGCTCAGGGATGTCGGCCATTTCGTCGAGCGGCGCCGGATCGAGGACGTCGGGCTCGCCCTCGCCATCGGGGACGTCGTTCGTCTTCAGATATTCGACGAGCTTCGCCGGGTCGGGTCGGAACAGCGCGGCGGAATGAACGAAGCGTCCCTCCTTGAAATGCTCGACCAGCGCGGCCCGGGTGTCCTTGACCCGCGGTTTCGGCTGCACCGAGGTTTCGGCGCAGGCGGCTTCGAGCGCTTGGCGCGACAGGCACGAGAGAAAGTCCTCGGTGCCCATGTTGGGGAGATGGGCGTCGGCGCCGATCGCCACGCCGGCGACCCGCGCGACCATGCCGCTCTGGGTCCGGTCCTCGCGGGTCGACAGCACATCGACGAGCACCGCGCGGGCGACCTGTTGCAGCGTCTCGCGATCGTAGTCGAGCCTGCCGTCCGGCCCGATCAGCCGCACGGCGTGTCGTGCCATCCGCCCGAAGCCATAGGCGTGACCATCTGCGCCGGAGGCGACCGAGACGTTCTGACCGGCGAAGGCGAGCACCAGCAGCGCGGTCAGCGTGTCGTCCTCGATCGGCGCGTGGGCGAGTGCCTCGTGCAGCGCGTCGGTGCGGAGATCGCCGATCATCTCGATCCCCTTGCGGGTGACGTCCGGACGGGACTTCGGCAACGCGTCGACACCGACGTCGTCGATCTCGTCGGTCTCGGAACTCGACCCTGTGTCCCCCCTCCCCTTCAACGCCGGCTTCTTCACTTCGGGCATCCGATAGACGGCGGTCTGCACCGCGCCCTTCTGATCGAGATAGATCGCGGTGCAGTCGCCCTTGCCGGGCTTGCCGTAGATGCGTTGCGCCTTCGCCGGCAGCTTCGGCTCGCCCCAGTTGGTCGCCTCGACGATCAGACCGCGCTTCGGCAGATGGTTCGACATCCACTCGTGCTGAGCACCGAGAAAGGCCTCGACGTCCGTGGTGTAGCGGCTGTCCTCGCCCGCCGGCGCGAACAGATCCTCGCTCCAGGCGATGCCGTAGGCGCGCGCGAGATCCTCCTCGAACTTCGCATCGCGCGCGAACATCCGGCGCTTCTCGAGCGCCTGGGCGACACTCCACCAGCTCGTCGTGTCGCCCTTCTTCGGCCTGTGCTTTTTCCAGACCTCGGCCTGTTCCTCGACGGGAGCGGCCGCGATGACACGGAGCTGGCGTTCCTCGGGCATGTCACCCTTCGCCATCTGATCGAGCATGGCCGGCAGCACGCCAGCGAGCAGGCGCAGCTTGCGGATCTGGCGGATCGGCAGCGCCAGCGCCGCGGCGATCGCCTCTTCCGTCCAGCGCAGCATGACCAGACGTTCGATCGCCCTCCACTGGTCGACCGGGTTCAGGGCCTCGCGTGCGATGTTCTCGACCATCGAGCGCATCGCGCCCCGAGACACCGGATCGTCGTTCGCCGCTTCGTCGACGAGGACCTCGATCTCCTCGAGGCCGGCAGCGATCGCCTGGGCGACGCGGCGATGCCCGGCGTCGATGACCCAGCCGTTGCCACCGTCCCGCTGCGGCGAGACGATCGGCGGCTGGATGATGCCGACGGCCTTGATGGTCGCGAGCAACAACGCGTCGGCCTGCGGGCTCGACCGGGTTCGGCGCATCCGGTCGGGGTTCTCGACGAGCGCGCGGGGATCGACTTTGACGATCTGCATGGGGGGAAGCTCCTTCATCGGGTTGCCGGGCTCGCGGTCCGCGAACCCTTCCTCGTCTTCTCATCCGAAGACCCCCTCGACCCCGCAGAGCGGACGGAGCGGGGCAACTGCGGCGGAGCGGCCCTGCCCGGCGGGCCGAGCGGGGCGTGAAGCGCCCTGCGACGAACGACGGGCCGGGAACGCGATCGCGGCGGTTGAGCGCCAGCGGCGCCGAACCGGCCGATCTGCGAGGAGGGTTCCCTTCTCCCTCCCTTCTTCCCCTCTTGAATTTCGTGTATATCATGGGAATATACGGCATGATCGATTGGGAACGGATCACGGGCTTTGATTGGGACGCTGGCAACGCCCGCAAGAACGCGGACAAGCACGACGTCGGTCAGTCCGAAGCCGAGCAGGTGTTCTTCAACGACCCTCTGCTGATGGTTCCCGATCTCGCCCATAGTGCTGCCGAGCAGCGCATTCATGCCCTGGGGCAGACCGACGACGGCAGATTGCTGCACGTCACGTTCACGCTCCGGGATGACGAGAGCAAGATCCGCGTGGTCTCGGCGCGAGACATGAGCCGACGAGAGAGGGTCGTCTATGGCCAGGAAACATGAGCCTGCGCCCGAGTTCCGCTCCGAAGCGGAAGAAAGGGCCTATTGGGAAAGCCACGATTCCGTCGACCACATCGACTGGAGCAAGGCTGCACGTGTGCGTCTTCCGAACCTGAAGCCGTCTTCGACTTCGATCTCGTTGAGATTGCCGAATGCGCTTCTGGAGCGGATCAAGATCGCTGCCAACAAGCGTGACGTGCCGTATCAGTCGCTCATCAAGACGTGGTTGGCCGAAAAAATCGACACTCCAGCGAAGTGATGTGACGCCGATGCCACCGCCGTACGAACCGGCGCCGAAGACCATCGTTTTTCCGGAAACCGGCCAACTCCTCCGCCGAGGTACGCGACCCTTCGTCGTCTCCTACGGGGGACACAGCCGGACCGTCGAATTGGCCGGATATTACCCGGAAGAGGGGGACGACGGCATTCACGTCGGCGACGACATGGCCGTCACCGACGCGGCGCTGCGGCAGTTGAAGGAAGAAGTCGAAATGATCCCGTCGCACGGACAGGGGAAACAGTGAGGATCGGCGTTGCGGGTATCTGTTGCTCAACCAACTATTTCACCTGGAAGCTGCGGCAGCTCGCTCCGATCCATGCGCCCGAGACCGTCGAGCTCGACCGCATCGTCTCTGCCATGGGCCGGAGGATACCATGGCTGAGCCGACCCTCCCGACGATCAAGCGGCTCTTCATCGAGTCAGGACGTCGATGCGCCTTTCCGGGGTGCGAAACGCCGCTCGTCCTCGAGAGCGGGGAGATCATCGGCGAGATCTGTCACATCAGGGCCCGCAATGCGCGCGGGCCGCGCCATGATCCCAACCAGAGCGAAGCGCAGCGGCAAGGCTATGACAATCTATTGCTGCTTTGCCCTACGCATCACCGCGTCATCGACGCCCAGCCTGCAGCCTACACCGTCGAGGTGTTGCAGGAGATGAAAGCACAGGCCATAGCGAACCTCGACGGGACCGAGCGCCCTTCGGACAGGATTTTCGCAGGCGGACTGCTGGGGAAGCTGCGCGATGTGGTCATCAACGACAACCAAGGCAATATCGCGATCAACAGCCCGGGGGCCATTCAGGCGGGAACTCTGGTCGTCAAGTCCACGCGGGGCACGACCAAGATCAATCCGCCACCCGGATCGATCGGCGCCGATGGCGATGCGCGGCGATATGTGAAGCATCTCATAGATCGCTATATCGAGTTCGCGAGAAGCGATACCTCCCGGACCGGTCAGTTCAAGCCTGCGGTCATCTACGCGACCATCAAACGGGAGTTCGGATCGCAATGGGAACTAGTCAGCCGTGACCGCTTCTCGGGCCTCTGCGCTTATCTCCAGCAGCGCATCGCGAAGACACGCCTCGGCAGGAGCAATGCGGCGAAAGGTCATGCGCTCTATTCGAGCTTTGAAGCATTCAAGCTCAAGCACCGGACGTAGGACCGCAGGGCAACCATTTGCATCACTCTTCTTTTGTGATAAGGGGTTGTTTTGGCGCCTCCGGCCAGACCTGTCGCCGGGTCAAAGAGGAGCAAAGTTTCAGACCTCACTATGCGACTGGCCTTGTGGCCGCTTTGTAATCGGCGATAAGCGGCTTTCCAGCAGGGACGGTTTGCCGTGTTTCCGATCATTTTGTCCGATGAAAATTGGCGCGCAGGAAAAGCCACACTGCACGCTGCATTACCCGCTGTGCGCTCCGGCCATTTGACCGAAGCGATCGCGGCCGGATTAGGCGCTCGCCAGCACGCCAGCATCGTTGCCAAAATCCAAATGGATGGCAGACGGCACGCTGAGCTGGCACTTGGTCACGATACGCTCTTCGTTCAGCGCCTTGCCCAGCTGGGCTATCCGGACATAGCGCTTGGGCATTTCGATGCCGCATTCTCCGCAAGTGCGGTGCCGCATCCCATTTATGCGTCGTTCAAGCGTGGCGATAGACTCGCGAATGACAGCCATTATCAACATTGCAAGCGCCTTGGACGACCGATGATGATGGTGAGGATGGCTCGCACATACGCTGAACTCGAGTGGGACTGCATAACAGTAGATCCAAGCGAAGAGACTTACCTTCACAATGATCGTGGCCGCGACCTGGTCGGTGTCATGTTCAATCTGTTCCAAGCGCGCGCGAAGGGCGCCCCAGGCAAGCCGCTTTTCTTTGGATCGGCATTTACAGGGACGATCAAGAAGCTTCTTCCCGAAACTGCGCGCAGACTAGCGGAGGATTATTTTAGGTTGCTGTATTTGCCACTTCTTGAGCAGCAAGTTCGGTAAGGGCGAGTCAACCAATACTTACATCTTCGACGCGCTACTGATGCACCTCCGCTGCCAACGCCCTCTCTATGTCGGCGAGCTGCCGCCGCTTGTCGGCGAGATCCTCGGCGAAGGCGAACGTGCCGTCCTGGCGTGACCGGTAGGAGGCGAGACGGCCCCTCGCTTCGTCACTCCGGCGACGCTGCCGCTCCCGCTCCTCCTCGAAGCCAGAAATCGCATGCTCGAGCCGGGCGATGGCGCCGAGCGGCGTGACGGTCAGCGGCAGTTCGATCTCGTGATCGGCGCCGGTCCTGAGCAACATGATCGTGGTGCGGAAACCATCCCCACCGAACCGCTCGCCACGGAACTCCACATCGAAGCCGCCGATCGAGGCGATGACGGTGTCGCCCTCCTGCCGAAGCTGGACGAGGGTGAGGATCTCCTTCATCAGCGCGCGGCCGGCGGCCTTGCGCTCGGTGAAGGCCTCTCCCGTCACCATCATGGCGAACGCATCACCGGCAGTCGGCACCAGACGAGCAATGTCCTCGCCGATGTCTTTGATGCGGCGGGTCGCGTGCTCGACGTCGCGCTCGGCATCGCGGATCTGACGACGGACGGAGAAGAGGTCGTCGTCGTGGGCGGCGCGCAGACGCTCCAGCCGGGCGATGTCCGCCTCGAGCCCGGCCTTCTGCATCAGGCGCTGGTCGCCGGAGGCAATCGCCTTGGCCATGGCAAACTGATTGGCCTGCCCTTCGCCGAGGTCCTCGAGCCGACGGATCGAGGTATCGCCCGAGAGTGCTGCGCCGATGAAGCGGGCCTTGCGCTCGTTGTTCTGCCACATGGTGGCGTCGAGTGATCCCTCGGTCGCGTAAGCGTAGATGTCGATGTCGTCGTGCTGATTGCCCTGCCGGACGATCCGCCCCTCGCGCTGCTCGATCTCGGAGGGGAGCCAAGGCACGTCGAGATGATGCAGCGCCTTCAGCCGGAGCTGGGCGTTGACCCCGGTCCCCATCGTCTCCGAACTGCCGATCAGGAAACGGACCTTGCCGGCGCGCACGTCGCCGAACAGGCGCTGCTTCGCCTCCGACTTCTTGTGGTCCTGCATGAAGGCGATCTCGGCGGCCGGCACGCCGAGACGAACGAGTTCATCACGGATCCAGCGGTAGGCCGAGAAGCCACGGGTCTTCTCGACATTGATCGTGCCGAGGTCGGAGAAGATCATCTGCGCGGCGCCGGCGAGCTCGTAGGGTTTGCCGTCGGGGCGGACGTAGGCATTCTCCCCCGTCTCCCGCCAGATGCGGAAGGCGTTGGCGACGAGGAGGTTGAGCTTGTTCTCCGGCTCGTCGTCGTTGTCGGGATCGACGAGGCGCAGATCGATCGCCGCGTGCCGACCATCGGTGATGACCGAGAGCAGGATGTCGTCGCCGGGCTCCGCCGGACGGTCGCGCTCTTCGATCGCCTTGATCCGAACATCGAGCACGGTCTGGTAACGCTTGAAAGCCGCCGTCGGCTTGGCGGTCAGGATCTGCCGCTTGCCCGTCGCGATCGCCGGCACCTTCACGTACCGGCGCAGGTCTTCCGGCAGCACGACGTCGGCGAAGCTGCGGAACATCGCGATCAGTTCGGGCACGTTGACGAAGCTCGCGAAGCGGCTCACCGGCTTGTACCTGCCGGAGGGCTGGAGTTCGAGTTCCGTGGTGGTGTCGCCGAAGGTCGAGGCCCAGGCGTCGAACTCGTGGAGACCGCGTGCCATCAACGCCTGATGGTCCATCAGCCGCTGCACCGAGAACATCTCGCCGAGGGTGTTGGTGATCGGCGTGCCCGAAGCGAGGATCAACGCCCGGCCCGGGTTCTTGGTCTCGATGAAGCGCGACTTCACCCAGAGATCCCAGGCGCGCTGCGACCCGTTCGGATCAACGCCCTTCAGTGTCGACATGTTGGTGGCGAAGGAGAGTTTGCGGAACTCTTGCGCCTCGTCGACGATGATCTGGTCGACACCGATCTCCGAGATCGTGAGGAGGTCGTCCTTGCGGGTCGCGAGCGCCTCGAGCCGTTCCTTCAACCCCTCCTTCAGCCGTTCGAGGCGCTTGCGCGAGACGCGATCCTCGCCGTCGACCTTTGTGACGAGGTCCTCGTAGAGTTCGAGCTCGTCTCGGATCATCTGCTGCTCGAACGCCGAGGGCACGCCGATGAAGCGGAAGGCGGAATGCGTGATCAGGATCGCATCCCAGGTCGCCGTCGCCGCCCGGGCGAGGAACCGCTGCCGTTTCTCCTTCACGAAATTGGTCTCGTCGGCGACGAGGATGCGGGCGCTCGGATAGAGCGCCAGGAACTCGCGCGCCGCCTGCGCCAGGCAATGGCCGGGGACGACCAGCATCGCCTTGGCGATCAGGCCGAGACGACGCTGCTCCATGACGGCGGCGGCCATCGTCATGGTCTTGCCGGCGCCGACGGCATGGGCGAGGTAGGTCGAACCGGCGGCGACGATCCGCCAGATGCCACGCTTCTGGTGGGAATAGAGCGTGAAGGCACCAGAGGCTCCCGGCAGTTTCAGGTGCGATCCGTCGAAGCGGCGCGGCGCGAGGTCGTTGAAGCGGTCGTTGTAGATCCGCGCCAGCCGATCGGTGCGGTCGGGATCGGTCCAGACCCAGGTCTGGAACGCGATCTTGATCTTGGCGAGCTTCTCCTTCGCCGCTTCGGTATCGACGACATTGAGGATGCGGCGCTCCCTGCCGTCCTCCTCCACCGTGTCGAAGATCTGCGGCACGCGAGAGTTCAGCGCATCGGCCAGCAGTTCGCCGGCATGGCGGCGCTCGGTGCCCCATTCCGAGGTGCCGGTAGCCAACCAACCGAGCTGACGCGCCTCGACGGTCCACGAGGCGAGTTCCGGCATGTGGTGGATGCGGATGGCGGCGCCCATCGTCTCCTGCACGAAGGTGACGATGTCGGAAGCCGGGATCCACGGCGCGCCGAGGCGAGCGGTGATCTCGGAAGGGCGGAGATCTGCCGGCTGCACGGCTTCGAGGGCTCGGACGTTCCTCTCGAAGACGGGATCGAGCGCGGCCGCGGCCGTCGCCACCTCGAGCTTCTTGCGCACGGGACCGGAGAGATAGGCATCCGCCGTCTGCCAAGCGCCATCGACGGGATCGCGGAAGATCGCCTCGCCGAGTTCGACCAGCACGTCGTCGACGTCCCGGTGGAGCAGTTCGGCGATGTGGTCGAGATCGACGCGACCGCGCTCGTTCAGCACCACGGCGAGCGCGTCGGCGGCGGACGTGATCACCGGTGGGGCGGGCGGCGCGATCACGCGAGCCGAAAAGATCGGCCCCGGCTTCGCCGTGTCGGTATCGAGATCGTAGTCCTCGATCGAGGCGACCAACCAACAGTCGGGATCGTCCCGGAACGGCGCGAGGTTCGGCTGACGATGGCTCTCGCGCGCCTCGCCGGTCTCGACATCCTCGGTGACCGAGACCGTGGTGTGGTTGATCGGGCCGAAGGTTCGAACGAAGGCGCCCCAGGCGATCCGCAGCCGTACCTGCGCCGGCTGCCACGGCCGGTCGGCCTCCTGGCACGCGAGGATCTCGCGCACGGCATCGCGGATCGGGATCAGCTTGCCGATGATCCGGATGTGCGTCTCGGAAGCCCCCTCGCCGCCCCTACCCTTGCGGACCGTGACCGGCACCGGCACGCCGGCGACGATCTGCATGAGACCTCGGCGCCGGTCCATCAGATAGCTGCCCTCGCGAACATGGGATCCGGCATCGATGGGAGTGACGGCCGGCGCCTCGTCGTCTTCGGCATCGACCGGCTCAGGTTCGCCGTCGTAGATCGCTTCCGGCAGACCCGAGACGGCACGGCCGAGGGCGGTCTCGAGAGCCTCGTCGCCGGCGAGGCAGGTGTAGGTCTCACCGAACGGACCGGAGGTCAGCGCGTGGGTGCCGAGCACCTGCTCCGGGTGGCGAGCGAACCAGGCGTTGACGCGGATCGCGCCGTCCTCGTCGCCGGCCGGGCGCTCCTCGGCGAGATCGAGCCAGGTCGTATCGCCTCGCGGCTCGCCCGCCTTGCGCTTACGGAAGAAGAGGATGTCCACCACCACGTCGGTGCCGGCATCGGCGCGGAAGCTGCCCTCGGGCAGACGGATGGCGGCGACGAGATCGGCCGACTTCGCGATGTGTTCGCGCGCCGTGCCGTCGGCCTTGTCGAGCGTGCCGGAACTCGTGACGAAGGCAGCGAGGCCGCCGGGTTTCAGGAGATCGATCGACCGGGCGATGAAGTAGTCGTGGAGACGCAGACCGAGCGAGCGATAGGCACGGTCGGAGCGAACCGTGCGATCGGAGAAGGGCGGATTGCCGATCGCCAGATCGAAGTTCGCCGCCAGCTCGGTTCGCGCGAAATCCCCCGCGAGGATCCGCGCCCACGGCTGCAACAGCCGGGCGATCCGCGCCGTCACCGGGTCGAGCTCGACCCCGGTGACGTGCGAGACGGATCGAAAGGCTTCGGGCATCAGCGCCGGGAAGAGCCCGGAGCCGATCCCGGGCTCCAACACGTGGCCACCGCGCCAACCGAGGCGTTCGAGACCGGCCCAGATCGCGCGGACGATCACCTCGGGCGTGAAGTGAGCATACTGAGTGCAGCGGGCGAGCGAGGTATGCTCCCCCTCCCCGACCGCGTCCTCGAGGTCGGCGCCGATCTCTTCCCAACCGGTACGGAATGCCGTCTCTCCGGGGCGGCGGAAGACACCGTTCGCGAGCTCCGATGCACCGAAGCCGATGAAGCGGATGAGGCGCTCCTGTTCCTCAGCCGTCGCCGGACGGTTCTCGCGTTCGATCGCGGCCGCCAGTCGAATGGCCTCGATGTTGTCGCATGCCCTCGCCTTCCAACCGGCGGCGAGCCCGCGGGTCTCTTCGAGATGGAAGTTCTCCCCGAGATCCCTCTCGGAAGCGACCGGCCGAACGAAGACGGCCCCCGTCGAGGCGGGGGCCGGCGTCGATGGCGGCGGATCGTCGGGATCGTCGTCGGGCGGCGGCGACAAGGCGCCGAGGCCGAAGCCCAGACCAGAGGAAAGACCGGTCGTCCCGAAGAGATCGAGGGTGAAGGGATCGATGGAACTCATGAGAGCTTGCTCCTCATGTGAAGGCGCGCGGCACCGCTCCGCCCGAACGGATCGGCAGAGGCGGTGCCTCGGATGGGGTCTGAAGGATGGGCTTACCGGTCTCGGCCGACGGTTCCGGATCGAGATGAGCGGCGGCGACCGCGCACGATCGTTGCCGTCGGCCCCTCGGCGGATCGGCCGTGGGTGATGGTCGTCCGGCCGTCTGAGTTCACGCCGCCGCGGCGTCGGTGACGGCGAGCAGTCGGCCCGGCAACTTGGCCGCGATCTCTTGGATCGTCAGTTCCTCGAGCAGTCTCGTTCGAGCGCCGAGCCCCGGCCCATAGACCACGACGAAGCGTCGGCCCCTCGCCTCGACCGGCCAATCGGCGCCGGCATGGCCGCGGTAGGCGTCATGGGCCTCGCTCCAGATGTGTTCGAGGCACTCCGCGCGGGTCATCCCGCGACCGGGAAGGGCCTCGCGCTCGAGGATCGCTCGGCGCATCCGCTCCGGCGAACCACGGTCGGCGAGATCGCAATAACCGTGGAACCAGCGCACCCGACCCCGGACCCTGAGCGCGAAGAAGATGCTGGTGACGGAGCCGGTCAGATATTCGGCGAGCGCGAACATGCCGCCGCGCATCCACAGCGGCGGCAGGAGGTCGAGCATGTGATCGTAGTCGGCCTCGGCGATCTCGAACCACTCGCCGGCATGAAGACCACCGGCATCGGACGATCGGAACGGGTGCCCGACGTGGCGGTCGAACAGACGGTACATCTGGCGTCGATCGACGACACCCTCGAACACCTTGCGAATGGGGGAAGACGGGATCATGGCGGTTCTCCGACTCATGGACCGCAGCACGGCCATCCCCTCGGGACGCCCTCCTCTCCGATCCTTCCTGACCCCTCCCCCGACGCCGCCTCGCCGGCCGGCCGGGTCGAGGGCCGGCGGAGCCGGGCGAAGCTTCACCCTCGAGGCGGTCGACGGTCAGGCGGCAGGGCTTCCTCCGCCCTTTCCTCCCACCGTTCCCTTCGTCTCCTGCAACATCAGGTTCCAGTCCCGCTGCACCGGTGACAGGCGCAGTCGACGGCAACCGGTCTCTTCGGCCATCGTCCGAAGCCGCTCGGCATAGATCTCGCCCTGAGCGTCGGCGTCGGTCGCGGCGACGAGCAACGTCTCCGGCCGAGAGGCGAGCCGGCGCAACGCGACCTCGGTCGCCGGAGACCAACCGCCGCCGGTCGCGACATAGAGGCTGTCCGGTCTCGCCCCTTCCAGATCGGCGAGGCTCATCGCGTCGATCGCCGCCTCGGTGACGCAGATCCGTGACGCTCCAGCCGACCCGAACCGGAACAGCACTTTCTCCCCGCCGGTCGAGAAGCCTCGCCACCGGGAGCCACGCTCTTCCCAGCCGACGAGAGCACCGTCGTCGTCGGAATAGGCCGCCCACATGCTTCCCTTCGGCCCCTCGCGCAGCAGATCCTGCCGGATCGCCGCGCGGAGGACGAGCTCCGAAAGCCCCCGCTCGTCGCGGAGATAGCGCCAGGTCGTCGAACCGGCCCGAGGTGCGCGTCGCCCCCTCCAGCGTTCGGCGATCGAGACATCGGTCGCGACGTCTCTCCGCGGGCGACGCCACGCCGGCGCGTTCGTCGTCACGCCGACGAGGCCGGCGACCCGATCGAGCGCCTCGGGGAAACTCTCTCCATGGAGATGGGCGACGAGAGCGAAGACATCGCCCTTCGCATCGGAGAGCGGATCGAACCATCCCCTCCCCTCGTGGGTCACGATGACGATCTCGGCGGCGCGACGATACTTGAGCGCTCGTCGCGTGCTCTCGCGCGGATCGAGCGCGCAGCCTGCCGCCTCCAGCACGGCGGCGCAGGTCACCCGCCCTCGCAGGTCTTCAATTTGGTGCTTCTCCATTGGCTTTCTGCCGGCGCGCGGCGCCAGGCCTCCTCTCTTGTCGGACCAATCTTCCCGGGAGACTCCCCGGTCCCGATCCAACGGCCGCAACGCGGGAAGGCCGGCAAGGGCGCGGACGGCAAGAAAACATCAATGGGATGCGCCGGCTCGCCGGCGCGTCCACCCCATCGTCCGCGGCGAAGCCTCCCTTGCGGCCACGCACGCGCTCGCGGCACTCGGAGGAAAATGCGGGCTCATTGAGCCCGCCACGGATCGAACTCGTGGATCACCTCGACGTCGTCTTCGTCGTCGATCTCGTCGGCCGGCAGCACGCCGTATTCGTCTCCGGACAGGAAGAGAACGACCGGGACCATCAGGGTGCGGGCGAGATCGAGAGCATGAGACCGAGCGAGCGAGAGGTCGTGGGACATGGGGAAGGGCTCCATCGCGGAGCGGGGCCGATCCCCGCTCGATGGCTCCCCCGGGGTCACGCCCCGGCCGCGATCACCGCGCAGGCGCAGCCGGAAGCGGCGGCACGCTCGCGTAGCCGACCCCGAAGCGGGTTGATCGTGGAAGGTCGGGGTGTGACGGGATGCCGTCGATCAGAGCGGGGGTCGGACCGGCTCTCCCGGAGGACCGGGCAATTTCCATTCACGACGGCGGTTGGTCGGTGGCCGCAAGATGCCCATTGCGACATTTGGTGACGATTCCTGCGATCACCTCCAATTCGAAGCAATCGGCGTTGTTGTCGAGTGTTCAGCCCAGCAGTGCCACGGCCTTGATCTGCACGAACAACGGCATACCGAGCCGTAGACCGAGGTATTCGCTCGATCGGCGTGTAACCCGGGCAACCAAGCGCTCTCCGCCCGAAAGGCTCGTCTCCACGAGCACATGGCCCGATGTCGGTGCATCCCCGATCGCCGTCACCATCGCCGGCAGGATGTTCATTATGCTCATGTCGGTATGCAGGCTCAAGCTGAGGCTCACGTCGCGGGCGTGAACCCGGCACCGCAGGCGTCGTCCGACGTCGTCTGATCTCCGCCCGACGAAGATCGCTCCGCCGTCGATGTCGAGACGTGTCAGATCATCGTCGTGCGCGCCGATGGTCGCCGAAAGGACGACCGAGGCGTCGTCGTCGAAACGCGAGGCCAGATCGATGCGTCCCATGGTCTGGGACAGTGGCCCCTCGGCGACGACCCGCCCTTCCTCCATGACCACCAGATGGTCGGCGAGCCGGGCGACCTCGTCGGGCGAATGGCTGACGTAGAGGATCGGGATCTCCGACGTCTCGTGAAGCCGCTCGAGATAGGGCAGTATCTCCGACTTCCGCTTCAAGTCGAGCGCCGCCAGTGGTTCGTCCATCAGGAGAAGGCGTGGTCGACGCAGCAACGCGCGGGCGATCGCCACGCGCTGCCGTTCGCCACCGGACAGACGCGTCGTGCTCCGCTCCAGGAGATGGGCGATCCCGAGCAGACCGAGAACGTCGTCGAAGCCCGCCTGCTCGGCCGTGAGCCCCGCCCGCGTCATGCCGTAGCGAAGATTGCCCATCACCGAGAGATGGGGAAAGAGGCTCGCCTCCTGGAACACCACCCCGATCGGACGACGATGGCTCGGCACGAAGAGGCCTCGGCTCTCGTCCTGCCAGACATCATCGCCGACGCTCAAGAACCCTCCGGGTGCCCGCACCAAGCCGGCGACACACCGAAGAACGGTGGTCTTGCCGGAGCCGGAATGCCCGAAGAGCGCCGTGACGCCTGACAGAGGCAGCCCGAGGTCGACGCTCAGAGCGAAAGGCGTGTAGTCCAGCTCGAACCGCGCCCTGATTTCGGCGTCAGACATCGATGCGATCCTTGCGGCGGGAATAGAGGGCGAGCAGGACGAGAAAGCTGAAGATCAGCATGCCTGCCGCCAGCCAGTGCGCCCGCCCGTATTCCATGGCCTCGACGTGATCGTAGATCTGCACCGAGATCAACCGTGTCTTGCCGGGAATGTTGCCGCCGATCATCAGCACGACGCCGAACTCGCCGATGGTGTGAGCGAACCCCAGAATGGCGGCGGTGACGAAGCCCGAGCGCGCGAGAGGAACCGCCACCGTGAAGAATGCCGCGAGAGGGGGTGCACCCAAGGTGGCGGCCACCTCCATGGGTCGGTCCCCCATGGCCTCGAAGGCGTTCTGGATGGGTTGGACCACGAAGGGCATGGAGTAGAAGACCGAGGCCACGACGATGCCGGTGAAGGTGAACGGCAAGGTCCCCCACCCCAGGGTGTTGAACAGTCTGCCGATCGGCCCCCATGGCCCCATGGCGAGCAGCATGTAGAAGCCGATCACCGTCGGCGGCAGGACCAGCGGGAGCGAGACCAAGGCTCCCACCGGCCCTTTGAGCCAGGACCTCGTTCGCGCCAACCACCATGCGATCGGCGTGCCGATCAGCAGCAGCAGCACGGTGACGGTCGCGGCCAGCCTGAGGGTGAGCAGAACGGCCTGGAGGTCTTCGGCGTTTGGCATCGCACCCTCACTTCGACGCGATTTCGCCGGGGAGCACGAAGCCGTAACGCGTCATGATGTGACGGGCGTCGGGTGTCGCCATGTAAGCGGCGAAGGTGGAAGCCAACGCATTGCCCTCGCCGTGCTTGGTCACGACATAAGCCTGCTCCAACGGCGAGTGCTTCTCGGCTGGAATGAGGGCGTATCCCCCCTTGCTCGTCAGTTCCTCATTGACGGCGAGCGACAGGGCGATGATGCCGATGTCGGCCGCGCCGCTCTGGACGTACTGGGCCGTCTGCGCGATGTTCTCGCCGAAGACCAGTTTGTCCTGGAGGGTGTCCCACAGCCCGACGGCGCGCAGGGCTTCCTCGGCGCGCTTGCCGTAAGGGGCGTGCTGCGGATTGGCGATGGCGATCTTCTTGATCGACGGATCGGTCAGATCGGCGAGCGTCAGCTTGCTGGCGTCGCGGGCGGCGCTCCACAGCACGATGCGGCCGATGGCATAGAGCTTCGGCTCGGTGATCGCCTGACCGGCGGCCTTCAACTCGCGTGCGAACCCGACGTCGGCGGAGAAGAAGATGTCGAACGGAGCGCCCTGCTGGATCTGGGTGTGGAACTTGCCGGACGAGCCGTAGATCACATCGACGTCGTCACCGGGGTGGGCCTTGCGGAAGGTGGCGGCGATCTCGTCCATGGCGAACTTGAGGTCGGCCGCCGCCGCGATGGTGACCTTCTCGGTGGCCTGAGCCGGTGCCAGCGACACGAACGCGGCCACCAGACCGGCGGCGAGGGACTTGATGAACGACATGGGTCGCACCTTTCAGTTGGGGAGGTCGTAGCCATAGGAACGGATGATCGCGCGGGCCTTGTCCGACCGGAGATGGTCGACGAGGTCCTTGGCCGCCGCGCTGTCCTTGCCGGGAGCGAGCAGGATCACGTCTTGGGCGAGCTGCGGGTAGAGGTCGGCCGGGACCATCCATGTCGACCCATTGGCGACCTTGCCGTCCGGCCCGACGATCTGGGAGAAGGCCACGAAGCCGAGTTCGGCATTGCCGCTGGCGACGAACTGGTAGGCCTGGGAGATGTTCTCGGCGGTCACGAGCTTCGGTTCGATCGCTTCCCAGACCCCGAGCTTCTTCATCACGACCTGTCCTGCGGCGCCGTAGACCGCGAGCTTGGGGTTGGCGAGCGCGAGGTGCCGATAGGAGCCGGTCCGAAGAACCTCGCCCTTGTCGTCGACGACGCCGGGCGTGGCGCTCCACAGGGTGAGCTTGCCGATGGCATAGGTGAAGCGTGTCTCGCCGATCGCGAGACCGTCTCGCACCAACGCGTCCGGTGTCTCGCGATCGGAGGAGACGAGCACCTCGAACGGCGCACCGGCCTTCATCTGCGAGTAGAACTTGCCGACGGTTCCGAAGGCGAGGACGGCCTTGTGGCCGGTCTCCGCCTCGAACTCGGCGGCGATCTTCTGCATCGGCGCAGTGAAGTTGGCAGCGACGGCGACCTGGATCTCGGCCGCACGAGTGCTCTGAGGTATACCGAGGAGCATGGCCCCCACCAGCATGCCGTAAAGGGCAACAACCGAACGTCGTTCTTGAAACATGGAGCCTCCAGCAAAGTGGTGTGAAGATCGTTGGGCGGTTGGGGGAAGTAGGAACCTCACCCGTGCCGCCAGACCTTCACCGAGGAGAGGACGAGGATCAGCGCCAGGACCGGCAGCAGCACGGACGAAGACACGAGGCCGAGCAGACGCCCACCGATGAAACTGCCGACGATCGAGCCGATCGCCATGACGATGACGAAGCGCTTGTTGCGGGCGAGCGTGGCGAAGGCGCTGTCGCGGCTGTAGCGAGCGAAGCCGACGACCATCGTCGGCAGGCTGACGGCGAGCGACAGGGAGCCCGCGAGCTTGATGTCGACACCGAAGAGAAGAACCAGCGTCGGGATCAACAGCTCCCCGCCGGCCACCCCCATCAGCGCCGCGACGACGCCGATGCCGAACCCCGCCAGGACGCCGGCGATCATCTGCCACGAGCCGGTCAGGGCGGCGTGCGCCCCGCCCGTCTCGTGCCCGAACAGCAACGCCCCGGCGATCAGGACCAACAACACGGCGATGATGCGGTAGAGCGCCTTCGATCCGAGCTTCGTCGCCCACCCCGCACCGAGCCAGGCACCGGCGAGGCTCCCGGCGAGCAGGTTGACGATGACCGGCCAATGATCGGCGACGGTCGCGAAGGGTACGGCAACGGCGCGGAACGGCAGCGCCGAGGCGACGACGATCAGGCTCATCGCCTTGTTGAGGATCACCGCCTCGAGCGCCCGGAAGCGATAGGGCCCGATCAGCAGCGGCAGGCGGAACTCCGCCCCGCCGAGCCCGATCAGCCCGCCGAGCGAGCCGATGAGTGCGCCACCGGCGAAGGCCGGCGCGGCCGACCGCATCGCCACGGGCGCGACGTCCGAGGGACCTCCTTCGGTATTCGATACGGCTACGGTCGGCGCTTCGCTCATCTCGTTTCCTCGAGGTCTCCAGCGCCGTCTCGGCGCCATGCATGAAAGAATATGAAAGTGCATGGAATGAGATATTTCGCGCACTTCCCTCTTCTTTTGAGCAGGGAAGCCGTGTCTCTTCGCGCTGTAAAGACGAACGAGATGGACGAACGATGCAATTTTCGGCAATCTGCGCGAACGAATATGAATGAAAATGAAAAGAGACGAACCCGCCATGCCCCCCAGCGATGCCCTGACGGTCGAGGATGTCGCCGAGCGACTGAACATCAGTCGGAGCGGCGTCTACACGCTGATCAAGAACGGTGGCATCGGCCACTACAAGGTCGGCCGAAAGATCCGCTTCACCGAGGCCGACGTGCTCGCCTGCATCGAGGCGTCGAAGACGGCGCCGCTCCCACCGGCCCTACCGAAGCCCACCGCGCTCGACGAGACGCGCTATTTCGACTTGTCGGCGGAGCACCGGAAGAACGCCGGCTTCGTCATCTGCGGCCAGGATCTGGTGCTCGACATCCTGTCGAACTTCATGCGCCACCACGGCGTCATGGCGCTGAGGGCCTATATCGGCAGCTACGACAGCCTCGTCTCGCTCTATCACGACAAGGTCGCCGTCGCGACGGCGCACCTGTGGGACAGCACGAGCGACGACTACAACACGCCCCACGTCCGGGCTCTGCTGCCGGGCGTCCGCTGCACAATCGTCAACATCACCTACCGGACACAGGGGCTCTACGTCGCCAAGGGCAACCCGAAGGGCATCACCTCTTGGGCCGATTTCGGTCGCGACGACATCTGTATGATCAACCGCGAGAAGGGTGCCGGCTCACGCGTCCTGCTCGACGAGAACCTCAAGCTCCTGGGGCTGTGGGGCAGTCGGATCGCCGGCTGGAGTGACGAGAACCAGTCTCATCTCGCCGTGGCCAGCGCGGTCGGGCGCGCCGAGGCCGATGTGGCGGTGGGAACGGAGAAGATCGCCCGACAGGTCGACAATCTCGACTTCGTGCCGATGAAACGGGAGCGCTACGACCTCGTCGTCAAGACCGAGCATCTCGACCGCCCCGAGATCCGCACCATGCTCGAAATCCTGCGCTCGACGAAGTTCCAGAACGAGTTCCGCAGTATCGGCGGCTACGACATCACCGACATGGGGCGGGTCGTCGCCGAGACGTGACGGCTACTTCGCACTCCGGACCGAGAAGGCCCCCGCAGCCGAAATACTTCGTCGACGGGGGCGTTTCCATCAGGCAAACGGCGAACCGAACTCCGCCGTTTTGCCGAGTTCGCTCTCGATCTCCAGCAGTCGGTTGTATTTGGCGATGCGCTCGCTGCGGCACGCCGAACCGGTCTTGATCTGACCCCCGCCCATCGCCACCGCGAAGTCGGCCATGAACGTGTCCTCGGTCTCGCCGGAGCGATGCGAGATGACGTAGGCCCAGCCGGCTTTGCGGCAGAGCGCGATGGTGCGAACCGTCTCGGTCACCGTGCCGATCTGGTTGAGCTTGATCAGAACCGCATTGGCCGCCTTCTTCTCGATGCCGCGGGCGACGAAGGCCGGGTTGGTGACGAAGATGTCGTCACCGACGATCTGGATGCGGTCGCCCTGCGCCGCCGTCTGGGCGGCGAAGCCGTCCCAGTCGTTCTCGTCGAGGCCGTCCTCGATCGAGGCAATCGGGTAGGTGTCGATCCACTTCTCATAGAGCGCGATCATCTCGGCGCTCGACTTACGGCCGGAACCGGACTTCGAAAGATCGTAGCCGCCGTTCGAGAAGAACGAACTCGCTGCCGGATCGAGCGCAATGACGGCGTCCCGGCCCGGCTCATAGCCCGCCGCGGTGATCGCCTCGACGATCAGCTCGCACGCCTCCTCGTTGCTCTTCAGATTGGGCGCGAAGCCACCTTCGTCGCCGACGGCGGTCGAGTAACCCTTCTTCGCCAGGATTTTCGCCAGCGCATGAAAGGTCTCGGCCCCACAGCGCAGTGCCTCGGCGAACGTCGGCCGACCGACCGGCATCACCATGAACTCCTGGAAGTCGACGCTGTTGTCGGCGTGTTTCCCACCGTTGAGGATGTTCATCATCGGCACCGGCAGACGCGTCGCCCCCACGCCGCCGAGATAGGCGTAGAGGGGCAGCTTCGCGCTCGTCGCGGCGGCTCGGGCCACGGCCATCGATACGCCGAGAATGGCATTCGCACCGAGCTTCGCCTTGTTGGACGTGCCGTCGAGATCGAGCATCAGCTCGTCGATCACGGCCTGGGCCATCGGGTCGCGGCCGACGAGCGCCGGGGCGATCACGTCGGCGACGTTGGCGACGGCCTTCAATACCCCCTTGCCGCCGTACCGCGCCTTGTCGCTGTCGCGCAGCTCGACCGCCTCGTGCTCACCGGTCGACGCACCGGAAGGCACCGACGCCGAGACTCGCGTTCCGTCGTCGAGCCCGACGAAGACGCGAACCGTCGGATTGCCGCGCGAATCGAGGATTTCGTGAGCCGAGACCGAAGTGATGGTCGACATGGTGTTCTCCTTTTCGAATTCGAGGACCCGGGACACCCGAGAGTTTTCGTCGCCGTTCACCGGCGCATGAAGACGGGAAGATCAAGTTGGGCGAGGACATCGCGCGTCACGCCGCCGAGCACCGCTTCCCAGAGTGGACCGTGGTGGTAAGCGCCGATCAACAGGCAGTCGCCGTCGAGCCTGTGCGCCTCGACGAGCAATTGCTCGCCGACGCTACGCCCCTCACGGCACAGCGTGACGAAGCGTGCGTCGATCCCGAGCCGACCGAACAGGCCACGTGCGCTCGGCTCGTAAGGGGGCGTACCCGGCTTGTCGACAGAGACGACGGTCACCTCGTTCGCCGCTTTCAACCACGGGGTAGCCGTCTCCACGGCACGCCTAGCCTGATCCGTCGGCTTCCAACCAACGACGATCCGCCGTCCCAAGCTCGCGACACCTGCCGCCGTCACCGGCACGACGAGAACCAGACGCTCGGTTCGAAACAGTGCCGCATGCAGAGCATCGCGCGCGTCGAGGTTGGATGGACGGCCGATCACGATCATATCGACCGATCGGGCCTCCATCTCTACATAGCCTTCGACGACGCCGACGTCGGCACGCAGGTCGACCACCTTCCCAGCCGGCGTCCTGGACTTCCAAGCATCGAACTCGCCTGTCACTCGCGCACGGCGATCGGCGGCGCTTCCCTCGAAGGCCGCGCGGATCTGCTGGATGTCGAGTTCTTCGGCGGAGACGATCCCCTTTTCCGGGTCAAAGCCGATCTGGACGGCTTCGACGCGAGCGTCGCGCCCGCGAGAGGCCGCGATTGCGCAGTCCAGCGCTGCCGCCACGGTTTCCGGCTCGGGCAGGAGCACCAGAATGCGCAGACCATCGACGACCCTAGGCTCCGTGATGTGCGTCATGATCTTGTCCTCCTCCCGATCGATTTGCTGTTCATCGCGCGTCGCCTGCACCGGCGGCCCGCCAAAAGGCCCGGTCCATCGCCCCGGTTTCACTCGTCAGCCAGGGAAAATGGCCGTAGCGGAAGGAAAGTTGCCCGGCCGCTTCGTCGACACCGACCTTCTTCACGGCGAGCCCGTAGAGCGCGGCCGCCAAGCCTGTGCGATCCGATCCCCAGTTGCAGTGGATCAGGATGGGGCGCTTCGCCGACTTCAGGATGTCGGTCAACGTAGTGAGGAGTTGATCGTCCGGCTCTCGGGTGGCGGACAATGCCAAGCTCACATGGCTCGCCCCAACCTTCTCGGCGGCCAATACCTCGCCATCGAACCAATCGTCGCCGGGATTCGCACCCCTGAGATTGATGACGGTGCGGATCCGATACTGTTCGAGGACCTTCGCCATCGTCGCCGGATCGAGTTGTGCGCTGCGTACCAAATCTCCGCCGAATTCGACGGAAACATTGCCGAAGGCTTGGATCCATCCGACCCAAGCGCCACACACGGCAGCGATGAGCAGAACACTCCCAACAGTGACGGCGATCGAGCGGCCCCAAAAGGTCCCGAGCAGACGTTTCACGACAACACCCCGCGAACGGCATGAAGACCGATCATGAGCCCCGCCACGGAAGCGACGAGCGACACGACTGCGTAGATGGCGAGAAGCGCGATCTCGTTGCGTTCCCACAGCGCCACCATGTCCAACGAAAACGACGAGAAGGTCGTGAAACCGCCGAGAATGCCGGTCGCGAGGAACAGGCGCCAAGGCTGTGACACGGTGCCCTTGAACGCGAAATACCCAGCCAGCAGGCCCATCACCAGCGATCCGACCACGTTGACGGTCAAGGTTCCGTAAGGGAAGTCGACACCGAACCACTTCGCGGTCGCGAGATTGGTTCCGTGGCGGAGCGAGCCGCCGATCCCGGCCCCCAAGAACACGATCAGATAGGAGAGCATGTCATCAATCATCCTTGTCTTTCGAAAGCTCGACACCCACCAGAGCAGTCATGCAGCCGAGGCCGACTACGGCGAGAACCGTTGGCAGGCTGGCCAGGAACACGAATTGGAGGACGCCCGCGAGGCCGAACACCGCCAGCAGCGACGCTGCAAAACCTCGATCCACGAAAAAGAGCGTCCAGAGATCTCGGAGCAGCTTCATGCAGCCTTCCCTCTCTGGTTCGCTCGGACGACGAGAAGCCCGACCATCGCGACGGCCGCGAACGCCGCTCCCGCCAGGAAGGTGCCGGCCGGCCCGACTCCGTCCCACAAGGCACCCGCGATGATGCTCGCGGCGAGCATCGCGAGACCTGATACGAAGTTGAACGCGCCGAAGGCCGTGCCGCGTAGTTCCGGCGGTACGGTGTCGGCGACCAGCGTCGTCAGAAGCCCTTGCGTGAGCCCCATATGGAGGCCCCACGCCGCGACACCCATGGCGAGGCCTGGAAGTGACGGCACGAGCGCGAGAACGACGTCGGCAACGATCAGCATGCCGAAGCCGAAGAACAGGATCCCCGAGCGACCGAGGCGATCCGAAACCATACCGGCCGGGGTCGCAGCAGCCGCATAGACGATGTTCATCACCACCATGACGGCCGGAACGAGCGCGATCGGAACGCCGACGTTCTGCGCTCGTAGGACCAGAAAGGCCTCACTGAAGCGGGCGAGTGTGAAGACGGCCGAGACCGCGACCACCATCCAATAGGCACGCCCGAGACGCCGCAGTTCGACGACGGCGAGCGGATTCCGCACGCGGCGCAGTGTCTCCGGTCGCTCCGGTTCGTGGACGGCGAAAAGAATGAGGCCGAGCGCCATAAAGCCGGGCACGACGGACCACCAGAAGACGGCGTGGAAGCTGTTCGCCGTAGCCCACATCAAGACGATCGCCAACAACGGGCCGACGAAGGCGCCGACCGTGTCGAGCGATTGCCGCAGGCCGAATGCGGCTCCTCTCGTATCAGGAGACGAAAGGTCGGCGACGAGCGCGTCGCGCGGTGCCCCCCTGATCCCCTTGCCCACCCGGTCGACGAAGCGGGCACCGATCAGCCAACCGACCGTCGGCGCCAGTGGGAACACCGGTTTGGTGAAGGCCGCGAGCCCGTAGCCGAACGCGGCCAGAGCCTTCCGCTTGCCCAGTCGGTCGGAGAGCGCACCGGAGAAGATCTTGGTGATGGCCGCCGTCGCCTCGGCGATCCCCTCGATGAACCCGACCGTCACCATCGACGTGCCCAGCACGGTGACGAGGTAGACGGGAAGCAGGGCGTGGATCATCTCCGAGGAGACGTCCATCAAGAGAGACACGAACCCCAGCGCCCAGATCCCCCGGGGCAGGCGCCGCAAGACCGATCGACGTCCTTCGATGGTTTCGTCCATGTCATGCCCGATCTTTGTTTCGGGCAAGAAAAAACCCGCCGACGGCGGGTCTCGCAACATACGCTCCCACCTCGACGGGCCCTCGCAGGCCCATCCAAGCAGGAGTCATCAGCCCACGACGGGCGGGTATCGGGGGACTCCATCCCCATCTGATGAATTCGAGACTAACCCCTTCGAGGCGAGTTGGTCAATTTGGCCAGACCCCTTCATGTCGTGAGCGATCGCGGGTCACCACCATGATGCTCCTCATCCACCGAAGGACTCCCCCGATGTGGATAGGTCAGTCGAACCTACCGTGCGTGTGGTTGGTATCGGCGAGCGTTTCGATGACACGACATTCGGCGACCCGGCCGTTGGCACATTCGTCCACCATGCGCTGGAGTTCGCCCCGCAGAGCTTCGAGGGCCGTGATGCGGCGCTCCAC
Source organism: Pinisolibacter sp. (assembly GCF_036782435.1). Lineage (NCBI taxonomy): Bacteria > Pseudomonadati > Pseudomonadota > Alphaproteobacteria > Hyphomicrobiales > Ancalomicrobiaceae > Pinisolibacter > Pinisolibacter sp. The sequence goes on from NZ_DAIPZB010000029.1 coordinate 56,007, forward strand.
TTCGGCGAGACGAGCCCGCGCGATCGCGTCGGCGGTGGCGCAGGAGCCGTGCGGGTCGTCCTGAAGCACCAGCAGAGTGGCGATCGCCTCCATGTCGAACCCCAATTCGCGGGCGTGGCGGATGAAGGACAACCGCCGCAGGTCGCCGGGGCCGAACAACCGCCGACGGGCATCGCTGCGTGCCGGCGCAGGCAACAGGCCGATCTGCTCGTAGTACCGGATGGTCGGCACCTTGACCCCGCTCGCCCGTGCGGCGGTCCCGATCGACACGTCCTTAGACATTTGCACTTGCTCCTCTAGTCGCTGGAGGATGTAGCGTCGGCGACGTCGAAGCAAGGACCGCCGCCATGACCCTCGTCACGTCTTCCCACACCCGCTACCGCGTCGGCGGCATGGATTGCGCGTCCTGCGCCGCGAAGATCGATACGGCGCTGCGGCGTCTCCCGGGCGTCGAAGACGTCGCGGTCTCGGTGACGTCCCGCCTGTTGGCGGTGACCCATGCTCCGGAAGCGGACCTGCGGGCTCTGGAGCGGCGAGTGGTCGGGCTCGGGTACACCATCGGTCCGTTCGAAGCGGAGCCTCTGGACGGTCGATCGATCGACGGCGACGAGGCCCAGGATCGGAGCGACCACGATCGTGCCGACGCCACGCGCGATCCCACGAGCGGACCGTCTCGCCTTCGAGACTCGATGATCGGTCGTTGGGCGGGAATGCCGAAAGCTCGTCTGACGATCGCCAGCGGCCTTGCCTTGGCCATCGCCTTTGCCACCGGATCGATCGCGCCCTCCTGGTCGGGCTGGGCCTTCGCCGTGGCCATGACGGTCGGCCTCGTCCCGATCGCTCGGCGAGCGATTGCCGCGGCGCTCGCCGGCACGCCCTTCTCCATCGAGACCCTGATGACCGTCGCCGCCATCGGAGCCCTGGTGATCGGCGCGGGCGAGGAGGCGGCGACGGTCGTCTTTCTCTTCCTCGTCGGCGAACTGCTCGAAGGGGTCGCGGCCGGACGGGCCCGTGCCGGCATCGAAAGCCTGACGACGCTGCTGCCGAAGACGGCACTGGTCGAACGCGACGGCGGCGGCACGGCGGAGATCGCCGCCGATCGCCTGAGCCTCGGGGCGATCCTACTCGTCCGCCCCGGCGACCGCATCGCCGCCGACGGCGAGATCATCGCCGGCGAAGGGGCGGTCGACGAGGCTCCGGTGACCGGTGAGAGCATTCCGGTCCACAAACGTCCGGGCGACGGGGTCTTCGCCGGCACCGTCAACACCGAGGGCGTGTTGCGGGTGCGCGTCACCGCGACGGCCGACGACAACACCATTGCCCGCGTCGTCCGTCAGGTCGAGGAGGCGCAGGAGAGCAAGGCGCCGACCGAACGCTTCGTCGATCGCTTCGCCCGCCGCTACACGCCGGGCGTGGTCGCGGTCGCCGCCGTGGTGATGCTGGTCCCCCCGCTCCTCGTGGGTGCCCCGTGGCACGAATGGATCTACAAGGGCCTTGCCCTGTTGTTGATCGGCTGTCCCTGCGCCCTGGTGATCTCGACGCCGGCGGCAATCGCCTCCGCCCTTTCGTCGGGTGCGCGGCGTGGCCTGCTGATGAAGGGCGGCGCGGTGCTCGAGCGGCTCGGCTCGGTCACCGTGGCGGCGCTCGACAAGACCGGCACCCTGACCACCGGCAAACCGGTCGTCACCGACATCGTCTCCTTCGGTCGGCCGGAGACGCAGGTGTTGTCGCTCGCCGCCTCGCTGGAAGAGGGGTCGAGCCATCCACTCGCTACCGCCGTCCTGGCGCGGGCCGCGGCCGACGGCGTGCCGATCCCGCCCTTCGCCGCCGCCAAGGCGGTCCCCGGGCAGGGTGTAGCCGGCCGCATCGGCGGTGAAGAGATATTCTTCGGATCGGTCGGCGCCGTCACGGAGCGGTTCTCGCCGACAACCGATCAGCGTGCGCTGGTCGAGCGTCTGGTCGCGGAAGGCAAGACCGTTTCGTTTCTGACCGCCGGGGACGAGATCCTCGGGGCGATCGCCATGCGCGACGAACCGCGTCCCGACGCACGATCCGGTCTCGTGGCGCTGCGGGCACTCGGCGTGACGCCGATGATGCTGACCGGCGACGATCGCCGCACCGCCGCCGCGATCGCCGACGACCTCGGGCTCGAGGTGCGGGCCGAACTCCTGCCGGCCGACAAGCTCGCGATCGTACGCGACCTCCAGGCGCGCGGCGAGGTCGTCGCCAAGGTCGGCGACGGCATCAACGACGCTCCGGCACTCGCCGCCGCCGACGTCGGCATCGCCATGGGCGGGGGCACCGACGTCGCGCTGGAGACGGCCGACGCCGCCGTTCTCCACGGCCGGGTCGGCGACGTGGCTCGCCTGATCGCTCTGTCGCGACGGACCATGGCGGTGATCCGCCAGAACATCACCATCGCTCTGGGGTTGAAGGCGGTCTTCCTCGTCACGACGGTGGCCGGCCTTACCGGTCTGTGGCCGGCGATCCTCGCCGACACCGGCGCCACCGTGCTGGTCACGATCAACGCGCTTCGATTGTTGCGCTGATCGACGCAGCAGTGAGGGCGGGGTTGCGGATCGTCGAGGTCTACTTCAACGCCGACTTCGCCTATCTACTCAATCGCCTGACCGGCGAGGAGCACTGTGTTGCCGGGCCGTCGGCGCTGATCGGCGCCTCGAACTTCTTCGAACTGGCGGTCGCCGCCGCTATCTCGCTCTTCGGCTTCCAGTCGGGCGCGGCGCTGGCGACGGTCGTCGGCGTCCTGATCGAGGTGCCGGTGATGCTTTCCGTCGTCTGGATCGTGAACCGTTCGAAGGGCTGGTATGAACGGACGCCGACCTGAGGCAAACATCGACACGATCGTCGATCCGTGTGGAGGCTGAAAGACATGAGCACGTCCGACGTTCCTCGATCGCACGATCGACGCTCCCTGGTCGATCGCCTCAACGAAGACTGCTTCTGCATCGAGATCGACAAGGCTCGGCTCGCGGACGAATTCGCTAGCCGTAGCGGCGATGGTTCGGCGAATGAAGTCTCGCCCAACCTGTTCTCGACCGTTCCCGTCTTCGTCGACCGATCCGACTACGATGCCATGGTCGCAGTCGTCGCGGCCGTCGAACACGCCGTCGGTTCAGGGAGTTACCGCACCCGCGTGCTCTCGTGGGCTCCAGAGATCGCCCGGCACGATTTCGGCCCGATCGGGGTCTTCACCGGTTATGACTTTCATCTGACCCCGGAGGGGCCGCGCCTCATCGAGATCAACACCAATGCCGGCGGCGCCTTCTTGTGTGCCCTGGTGGCGACCTCGCAATCACCATGTTGTCCGGAGGTGGAGCCGGCGATCGCCCGCCCGTCACTGCCGGAGTTCGAAGCCGCCGTCATGGCGATGTTCGAGCGCGAATGGCGGCGCCAGAGACCAACCGCCACCTTGCGCTCGATCGCCATCGTCGACGACACCCCGCTCGAGCAACCACTTCACGCCGAGTTCAAGCTCGCTCGGGCGCTTTTCGAGCACCACGGGATCGAGAGTCGGATCGTCGATCCGCGCGACCTCCTCCACCACGAGGGCAAACTGACGGTGGACGGTCGCCCGATCGATCTCGTCTACAATCGTCTCGTCGATTTCGATCTGGGACGACCGGAACATCGGTCTCTGCGCGCGGCGTATCTGGCGGGAGACGTCGTCGTCACCCCAGCGCCGCGCGCTCATGCCCTCTTCGCCGACAAGCGCAACCTCGTTCTCCTGTCGGATCCGGTGGCGATGGCCCAAATCGGGCTCGCCGCCGAAGATCTCGCCGCCCTCGGCGCGGTGCCTTCGACCGTCCGGTTGACCGCAGCCGATGCCGAAGCTCTCTGGGCTGATCGGAAATCCTACTTCTTCAAGCCCTTCGGTGGTCATGCCGGCAAGGCGGTCTATCGCGGGGACAAGATCACCACGACCGTCTGGGAGCACATCGTCTCCGAAGGCCGACACGTCGCGCAGCGCTCGGTTCAGCCGAGCCATCGCAACGTTCTCGTCGACACGGTGGCGATGGATCGCAAGGCCGACATCCGCCTCTACACCCACGGTGGTGACGTCCTCCTTGCTGCCGCACGGATCTATCAGGGCCAGACGACGAATTTCCGCACGATCGGCGGAGGTTTCGCACCGGTGATTGTGCTCTGAAAGGACACCTAGAAGTAAGTGTAGCAGCACATTAATACCTTCGATACGCTCGAAGTCGACGGTCTACGCGCACCTGCTCCCCAAAGTACAGAGCGAGGTTCAGGATCACGCCGACGACGGCGGCGGTGATCTAGGTCAACGGTGCAGTGAACTCAACGTTGCCGTCAATGCCTTCGATGACACGGCGAACGACGAGGTCGTGGCCGCCGGAGCGTCAGCTTCTGTCGTCAGCTACGGGACGCCACCGGTCCCTGACGAAGAGCATCCCACTCCAATCTTCACCTAGTCTACTTCGCTGCCAGTTTCCGCTTTGCGATCTTGGCGATCGTCGAGCGGCTGCAGCCTGTCGCTGCTTGGATGGTCGACCACGATGCGCCGGCCTGAAGCATGGTGGCGATGCCAGCATTTCGGGCCACGTTCTCGACCCGCCCAGTGTACTTGCCCTCCGCCTTGGCTCGAGCCTGCCCCTGCGCTTGGCGACAGCGCCGGTCCTCGTAGTCCTTTCGCGCGACGGCTGCGAGAACGTCGAGCATCATCGCGTTGACCGCCGCGAACATGCGTGCCGTGAACTCGTCGGCAGAGGAGGTCTGCATCCAGGATGTCGGCAGGTCGAGAGCGACCACACGGATCTGCCGGGCGTCCAGTTCCGATCGAAGCCGTTGCCAGTCGGCCGAAGTCAGACGCGACAGACGGTCGACCTGCTCGATCAAGAGAATGTCGCCGGGGCGGCTATCGGCGAGAAGTCGGAACAGCTCCGGACGAGCGAGTTTGGCGCCGCTCTCGTTCTCGACATAGAGCCCGACGACCGGGATATCGCGTTCCGTGGCGAAGTCGAAGACCTGCTGCTTGGCGCGGAGAGCGTCCTGTTGGTCGGTGGAAGCTCTGAGGTAGGCCCGCGCGTGCATTTTCGGTTGCCGCCCAGTTCGCTTAGGATGGTCTCATCCTATCGGTTCGCTTTGAATGGTCAATGTGACCTATTCGAACCAATCTTGCGCTAGTGCTCTTTGGGCATACTCAAATCGCACCAATGACAGCACCCCACTGCACCGGTTCCGCCAACCACTTCACGCGAGCCGCGCGCCATCAACAAATCAGCACGCGAGACGCTCCAGCCGCGCTGTTTTGGGGTCATAAGCGTGACCCGTGATCGTGCCGTCTCTAATTCGCCTGACCGCCTCATCAATGACGAATAGGGGAACCAGGAACCATTCCTTCGGCACGATCGGTTGACCAAAGCGATCCTTGATTTCAACATCGAGACGGGCTGCGCCAAAGACCTTGTGAATGAGCGTTTCCAGCTTGGCGCGGTTGATGTTGTATAATTCATAGGTGGCAACGATCTCGACATCGGCCATCAGGTAGGTTGGGTCCATCTTGGCGTTGGCGATGCGCCGCTCGACGCTGCCGCCCGTCACACCAATCTTGTGCAGGATTTCCCGGTTGGCGGTCACGACCGGATTGTCGGATTTGCTTCGCAACACATAGATCGTCCCGCTGGCCTCATCTCCGTCGCCGGTCTGATCTTCAAACAATGGGCCAGCACTCGGTTCCGTGATCCGCCGGCCAGCCTCATCCTTGTAAAGGGCGCGCTGAAGCGAACGCAGCAACAGATCACTCTCGGTGCCATTGGAATAGATCACCCGGAGCCGCGCGTCGGTTTCGCCGTTCGGCGCCTTTATCGGTTCGCCAACCTCGGCGACGTATGCGGTCTGGCCGCCAAGGATGAAAAACTGACCAACCTGAATGTCGGCTTTCAGGAAACCCGCAGCCTTGACGAACCGCCGTGTCGTGCGCACGCCGCTTTCCAGATCTGCCTGCACCTGCTGAAATAGGGGTTTGAACCTCTCGAAATCCGGGCATTTCTCCCTGCTGGCGATTTCCTCGGCTTCGCGCTTCTCGGCGCTGGTCCGCACATGGCGCAGCGTCGTAATGTCTGACGAACCTGCCGCGCCTTCCAGTTCGGCCATGAGGGCATCGTCATCCATCGAATCTGCGGCAACGACATCGACATTGGGCGCGCCGGTCAGAAGCCCTTGGGTATCAAACGGTGTGAGGAGCGCCCTGCATTCTTCGAGCGCCCGCAGCCGATCGAGCCGAACGGCATAAAGCCGCTCGAAGATGTCGCCGTTTTCGCCGTGCTGGGGCGGATGGCCGTTCTTTTCGATGAAACGCTGGATTTCCTCGAAGCCCGCGATGATGCGTTCCTCGCGCGGCGAGCGGCCACTCTTCTTTTCCGGCTGAGCGAAATCAGCCAGTTCGTCGCGCAGCTCTTCAAGGTCGAAGTCACTCATAGCGGCCCTCATCCTTGAAGCGGACAAATGCGGCGGCGCCTTCGGCAAGGTGCTTTTCCCAGGCGTCGGCCGAACTGATCGAGGGCAGCCGCCCGCGCTCACGCTTGAACTCGACGGCGCGCTTGGCGATCACCTTAGCCTCTTCGGGGGTCAGGCTGGTGCGCTTGGCGGCGATGGCAGCGGCCACCTGCTTCAGACTTTCCTCGCTCATCGTCTTGGCGAGGATGGCGTAGGCCTCGCCGAACGGATTGACCCGGTCGATCAGGTCGATGTCCAACTCCTTCACATCCATCGCGAACTTGCGCACACCATCGACGAAGGCAGTGTTGCCCTTTTCCTCGCCGAGCGAATTTCCGGCCGCGACTTCCTTCGCTTTCTGGGTCAAATTGAGCGCTGCGACCGCATGTTGGCGGACGGCTTCCTGATCCTCGGCGTCGAGATGCGGGAACTTATCCTTGACGATCTTGCCCATGCGCACCTGGGTCAGTTCCTCGGGCACCAACTCCTCGTCGAACAGGCCGCGCTCGATCGTCGTCTTGTCCTGCACGAAGGCCGCAATCACTTCGTTGAGGTCTTCCTGGCAGATGCGGGTCGCTTCCTCGCTCTTCGGCGCGGCCAGCCCCTTGATCTCGATCTGGAATTTGCCGGACTCCTCGTTGAAGCCGACATTGCACTTGTTCGGATCGTAGCCGTTCTCGCCGTAATCGAACCCCGGCGTCGGGCCGCTCTGCGAATTCTTCGGCTTGAACTCGAAGCGTGGCGCCAGCACTTGCTCCATCAGCAGGCTGGCGGCGATGGCCTTCAACGTGTCGTTGACGGCCTCGGTCACGATGTCGTCGGCCGCAGCGGGTTCGGCGATCAGGTTCGAGAAGCGGGCGCGCGTCTTGCCCGGCGCATCACGGGTGGCGCGGCCGATGATCTGCACGATCTCGGTCAGGCTGGAGCGATAGCCGACGGTGAGCGCGTGCTCGCACCAGATCCAGTCGAAGCCTTCTTTCGCCATACCAAGAGCGATGATGATGTCGACATGATCGCGATTGTTCTTCTGATCTGCGTCTTTCAGCGCGGCGGACACGCGGTCGCGCCTGGCGGGATCGTCATCGACCAGATCGGCGATGCGCAGAGTCCTGCCTTCGGCCGTTTTCACCAACTGGAAGCCTGTGGCGGGATCGGTTCCCTGCCACGCGCCCAGCTCCTCGATGATGTGCTCGACTTCCTTGATCTTGTCTTTCGTGCTCTCGCGCGAATTG
>NZ_DAIPZB010000030.1:0-59740 GCF_036782435.1 Pinisolibacter sp.
ACCAGAGCAGGAACGGATTCTGGTTATGAACGGGGACAAACCGGGGGCAAGGTCAACTCCGGTTGAATATTTAGTTCTGAATTAGAGTACATATTCATGAGCTCTCCAATGGTCATTTGAACGGTCTCTGTCGATACCGTTCTCTTGGCATCATCGATCTCATTTTTAAGCATCGCGAAATTTCCCGTTTGTAATTGAATGAGTGGCGGAATCGCTACGCCTCAAGATTAGACGATTTTTTAATCTCAAAACAGTCCCCCTGATTCCAGGGGGGGATAATGCTAAGGCCGCATCATTGTTGAATGAGTGGAACTGGGACCGAAAGCAGAGGCTCGAATTCTCATCCCGCCCTTACCCCTCACCCCACCCCCGGCGCCTCGTGCCCCGTCCTCTCCACGTACTCCCGATACCCGCCGCCGTACATGTGCACCCCCTCCGGGGTCAGCTCCAGCACGCGGTTGGAGAGTTCGGCGAGGAAATGCCGGTCGTGGCTGACGAAGAGCATGGCGCCTTCGTAATCGCCGAGCGCGGTGATCAGCATCTCCTTGGTGGCGAGGTCGAGGTGGTTGGTCGGCTCGTCGAGGACGAGGAAGTTCGGCGGGTCGAACAGCATCGCCGCCATGACGAGCCGCGCCTTCTCGCCGCCCGACAGCACCCGGCAGCGCTTCTCGACGTCGTCGCCGGAAAACCCGAAGGCGCCGCACAGCGCCCGGAGCGAGCCTTGCCCGGCCTGCGGGAACTTCGCCTCCAGCCACTGGAAGATCGTCGCCTCGCCGTCGAGCAGGTCCATGGCGTGCTGGGCGAAATAGCCCATCTTGACGCTGGTGCCGATCTTCACGTCGCCGGCATCGGGCTCGGCGGCGCCGGCGATCAGCTTCAGAAGCGTCGACTTGCCCGCCCCGTTCACCCCCATGACGCACCAGCGCTCGCGCCGGCGAACCTGGAAGTCGAGGTGCTCGTAGATCACGCGTGAGCCGTAGCGCTTGTCGACGTGTTTCAGCGTCGCCACGTCCTCGCCGCAGCGCGGCGCCGGCGGGAAGTCGAACTGCACCGTCTGGCGGCGGCGCGGCGGCTCGACCCGGTCGATCTTGTCGAGCTTCTTCACCCGGCTCTGCACCTGCGCCGCATGGGAGGCGCGCGCCTTGAAGCGCTCGATGAAGGCGAGTTCCTTGGCGAGCATCGCCTGCTGGCGCTCGAAGCGCGCCTGCGCCTGCTTCTCGGCGAGCGCGCGCTGCGCCTCGTAGAACTCGTAGTCGCCGGAATAGGAGGTGAGTTGGCCCGCGTCGATCTCGATGATGCGGTCGACGATCCGGTTCATGAAGGCCCGATCGTGCGAGGTCATCAGCAGCGCGCCCTCGTAGCCGCGCAGGAAATTCTCGAGCCAGATCAGACTCTCGAGGTCGAGATGGTTCGACGGCTCGTCGAGCAGCATGGCGTCGGGCCGCATGAGCAGGATGCGGGCGAGCGCCACGCGCATCTTCCAGCCGCCCGAGAGCTTGCCGACGTCGCCGTCCATCATGTCTTGTGAGAACGCGAGCCCGGCCAGCACCTCGCGGGCGCGCCCCTCCAGCGCATAGCCGTCGAGTTCCTCGAAGCGATGCTGCACCTCGCCATAGGCCTCGATGATCGCGTCCATGTCGTCGACGCGATCGGGATCGGCCATGGCGTGTTCGAGCGCATGCAGCTCGGCGGCGATCTCCGAGACCGGACCGGCGCCGTTCATCACCTCGGCGACGGCGGAATGGCCCGACATCTCGCCGACGTCCTGATCGAAATAGCCGATGGTGATGCCGCGATCGATCAGCACCTGCCCCTCGTCGGGGATCTCGCGCCCGGTGATCATCCGAAACAGCGTCGACTTGCCCGCCCCGTTCGGCCCGACGAGCCCGACCTTCTCACCCCGGAGTACCGCCGCCGAAGCCTCGACGAAGAGAAGCTGGTGGCTGTTCTGCTTGGAAATGGCGTCGAGACGGATCATGAGGCGGCCGAGCTACGGGTAGGGAAAAGACGGCGCGCCCCGGCCGAGTTCACGGACTTTCGGGGCGCGAGGTACGGCGCGTCTGTCGCATGCGAGAGGGGAGGGGGCAAGGGGGAAAGGGGAAGCGGCAAGGGGAAAGGGCGCCGCCGCGGCGCTCAGCCGTCCTCCGGCGGCGGCAGCTGGCCGGCCCAGGTGGTGAGCGCGGCGTGCCCGGCGGCGGTCAGCCCGTACACGCCGCGCTCCAGCCGCTCGAACCAGCCGTAGACGTTCGCCTGCAGGATCTTGGCCGCGTCGGGCGCCCGAGCGCGCAGGTCGCGCGGCCGCCCGGGCGCCGCGGCGAGGACGCGAGCGATCGCCAGCGCCTGCTGACGGTAGGCCGTCATCTGCGGCGTTCGCGTCGATCCGCCGAGGTTGGGATCGCCGGTGCGGCGGCGATGTTCCTCGACGAGGCGCGACCGGCGCTTGACGTCGCGGCGCGGCTTCCAGGGCGCCGGCTCGACCACCACCTCGACGCCGCCGGCCGGCAGCACGGTCAACAGGCCGAAGCCGAGGAAGCGGCAGAGCTTCTTCACCCGCGCGTCGCTCTCCCGCCCGCGCCCGCGTCGCGATGCGGCGACGGCGAGCCAGATCTCGTCAGAGGCCGCGGTGCGCTCGACCGCCTGCAACACCAGTTCGAGCGTGAAGGTCCGCTTCAACTCGCCGATCACGACGATTTCCGGCTCCGAGCCGGAGAGCGCCACCAGATCGCAGCCCCGCACCTCGCCCTTCACCTCGAAGCCGAGGGCCTCGAGATGGCGTTTCACCGGAAGGTAGAGGTCGGTTTCCAAGGGGCCTGTCTCGCGCGGGAATCATCGGCGCCCGAGTGTGCATGCCCGCCTCGTAGGGCGGAATAGGCGAAGCCGTATTCCGCCGACCGAGCCGGCGAGGGCACACACCAGCGTCCCCACATCGTCATCCTCGGGCTCGCCCCGGGGACCCATCGGCGCCCGTCACGCTTCCACCTTCGTTCGACGCTGCCCGAAAAGAACCGCCGGCCGCGAGCCTCCCCGCGGCCGGCGCTGTCGTGTCACGCAGGCGATCTCAGTCGACGACCTCGGCCCGGCCGGTGATCATCGAGGCCGGGTAGTCCCACCACGGCTTGCCGGTGAAGGCCATGTAGACGTGGGCGATGACGAAGGTCAGCATCAGGAAGGCCGCCGCCACGTGGACGAAGGCGACCGTCGCCAGCGACGGCGTCGCCCCGAGGAGGCCGCCGATCTCGTCGCGATACATGTAGACGAGGCCGGAGAGCCAGATCGCCGGCGCGATCACCAGATCGAGGAAGAGATAGGCGAGCCGTTGCAGCGGATTGTGCTTGGCGACGCGCCGCTTGCGATAGGGGTGGTGCACCGCCGGCTGGAAGATGCCGATGAGGTAGTAGCGCGCCACCGCCCCCAGCCCCTCGGTGGTCGGTGCGTATTGGCGCCACTCGCCGGTGATCAGGTGCCAGAAGATGGCGAAGGCCCACAGGATCATCAGCGCCCAGGCGAGGAGCGTGTGGGTGTTGGCCGCCATCCCCCAGTCGAGGAAGGAGATGGAGCCGTGCACCGTGAAGCCGGTGACGCCGAGCCCCGACACCAACACCGCCTGGGTCCAGTGCCAGAACCGTTCGAAGCGGGAGAAGACGACAGCGGTGCTCATGACTGCCTCGCACGGTTCGAGGAGACGAGACGGATGGCGAGATGCAGCAGGACGCCGGCGAGGGTGGCCGCCGCGAGCGCCCAGCCGAGGAGCTCGAGCCAGCCGAAGCGATCGCGACCGGGGATGTAGCCGCCCGGAAGATCCTTCAGTCGGCCGTCCTTGGCGTGACACTGCACGCAGGCCAGCGCCTTCTCCTTGGGCGCCACCATGTGGGTGATCGGCCAGTAGTAGACGCTCTCGACGAAGGCGAACTTGCCGGAATAGACCGCGTTGGTCGCCTTCGCGGCGAAGGCCAGCGCCTTACCCCAGTCGAAGTTGCCCCAGAAGGCCGAGTCGTCCTTGCCGAACACGTGGTTCATCAGGAGAGTCTTGTTCTCGGTGTCGTAGGGCTGCTTGCCGCGCATCGCCTTGAACGGCCAGATGCGGGACTTCGGATCGTCGGCCGAGCCGCCGAGGGTGTTGATCGGCACCACCTTGGTGTCGTCGGTCTTCTGGTCGGCCAGCGTGTAGGCGATGTCGCCGTTGAACCAGCGATAGGTCGGCACGACGTTCGAGGCCCACTCGAAATTGCCCTTCATCGTGTCGTAGGTCGCCTCGCCGTGTGCATCGGCGACGACGAAGGGCTTGCCGTCCTTCAGCTTGCCGGCGGTCGACCAGTCCCACAGGGTCTTGGTCGGCTTGGCACGAGCGAATTCGGGCACGTGGCAGGTCGAGCAGGCGACCCGATCGGTGTGGCGATTCATCTTCGCGGCCTGCGCGCCGCCCTTGTGCGGCGTCACGCCGTGGCAGGATTCGCAGGTGGCGCGATTGCCGTCGCCGCGCCCGGGAACGTCGATGCCGTCGGTGTCGATCGCCTTGGTGGCGAACCGCGAACCGGCGGTGATGTGCGCCCGGGTGGTGTGGCAGGTCGCGCACGAGAAGTTCGCGCCGTCCTTGCCCATGTGGACGTCGAGGTCACGGGTCGGTGCCTCGAGCGAGGTGTCGAGGTCGCCGTGCTTCACCGCGTCGCCGCCGCCGCCGAGGAAGTGGCAGGCGCCGCAGGTGTCGCGGCTCGTCTGCCCGACCCCTTGCGCCACCTTGACCAGATCCACCGCCGGCCAGGGCTTACCCTTGGGGAATTCCTTCGGCGTGTAGGCGGGATGGCCGGCGTCGGTCGGGAACTTTCGATAGGTCTTCGTCGTGTCGTGGCAGACGAGACAGTCGACGTTGGTCTCCGACGCGAAGTCGAACTTGTCGTCCTTCCAGCCGAAGCCGATGTGACAGGACGTGCACCGCGGTTCGTTGGTCGCCAGCGATCCGCAGAAGTTGTTGATGACGTTCTTCTTGCCGAGCTTCTGGCCGGTCGTCGGATTGGTGTAGTCCCAGGTCCAGTGGAGGCTCTTGTGAACCTGCTTCGACGCTTCCGTGTGGCAGCTCAGGCAGGCCTTGGTGACCTCCGGCCCACTGGCGAATGGGCCTTGCAGTTCCTTGAATTTCGTGTGGTCGGCCGTCGAGACCTGTCGCGCCGGACCGGCCTCCTTGCCCGGTCCGGCGGCATACGACGTTCCCGTCGCGATCAGTGAGAGAGTTAGAAGCAGTCCAGAAATCCAAGATCTTCTGCGATCGCGTGAAGTGCTCATGGGATACACTCCTTCCACGATCGGGAGTTCATTCCCGAGGGTCTCGGATCGCCATGACACAGCGCAAAAATTTTATTCGGGTGTCACGGCATTCCCTTGGAAGAGATGGAGTTCAAAACATATATGTTGCGTATATGATTGGAATTGTCACAAATCGAACGCGAACGACGATGTGAATACTATTCAGACGCGATGTAGAAACATTCGGTCCGTCGGATATATAAGGAATATCAGATGTTTTCCTGCATTATCGAATTTCAGTTTTTCCTGATGTTCCGATCGATCGACCTGCGCTGAACGCCGACCGCCGTCGGTGTCGTCGGCGTCGGCGGGATCGGCGCTGGCCGGAGGTCGATAGGGGCGCGCGGCGTGACTTGCGCCGACCCGCCGTTCGGGCACGCGCCGCATGCTTCGGGGGGACGCCTCCGTCGAAACGCGATCCGTATTCGGAGTTAGGTGAAATTCCGGGTGCGAACGCGGCTCCTGCGCTCGGATCGGCGTCGTCGGATCACCCCGCCGCCGTCTCCGGCCAGTCGAATCGTGCGAACTCCGGCAGCTCCAGCGCCAGAGTGACCCCGCCGGCCTCGATGGCGTCGCCCATGTCGATCGCCTCTTTCGCCCGGTCGAGGCGGACCAGCGCCAGGGCGAGGCCGTCGGCGGAGGATCCCAGCGTGCCGAGGGTCTTGTCGCCGCAGGTGATGTCGGTGCCGGCGTCGGGCCACGCCGGCCGCGCCTCGAGCGCCTTGGCGATGACGATACGCTTCCTCGCCGTGCCGCGATGCTTCATCCGCGACACCACCTCTTGGCCGATGAAACAGCCCTTCTTGAAGTCGACGCCCGAGAGGTCGTCCATGTCGGCGTCGTGCGGGAAGGTGTCGCCGAGCGGGAAATCGAGGCCGCTCTCCGGCACGCCGAGGGCGATGCGGTGGGCGTGCCAGTCGTGCATCGAGGCGGTGGCGGCGATCGAGGTCCCGGCCGGGGCGAGCACATGGGTCGCGAACCCGGGCAGGCGCGGGTCGGCGAAGGCGAGCCCGCCCGCCGGCGCCGCGGCGTCACCGAAGGCGTAGGCGACGGTGAAGTCGGCGGAGCGGTCGGCGAGGGTGACGGCGGCGCGCAGGCGATAGAAGGTCAGCCGCTTGAGGAGATCGGCGACCTTCGCCCGCTCGGTCTCGATCAGGTAGCCGGCCTCGGTCTTGGTGAGGAAGAAGTCGAAGAGGATCTTGCCCTGCGGGGTGAGCAGCGCCCCGAAACTCGCGTCGCCCGGGCCGAGCGATTTCACCGTCGCGGTCACGAGCCCGTGCAGGAGCTGCGCCGCCTCCGGCCCGCCGACCTCGATCACGCCGCGATCGGCCCGAACCACCACACCACCCGCCATAGCTCCGCGCTCCCTCTTTCGTCTCGCCCGATCGTGGTCCGCCGCAGGCCGGCTGTCACGCCCCGAGTGTGGGCGGATTGCCGCTTCGGCGGGCCGTGGCGGACATGGGGAGGGGAGGGCGGCTCGGCAAGGGCGGGGACGCGCCCGCCTCCGCCTCCTCCGCCCCGAGGAGCGAGGGCGATGTTCAGAAACGGGTTGTCAGCGCCGTCAGCCATTCGGGCGACAGGGCCACCAGATGGGCTTCGAGCTGCTTGTCGTAGCCGCCGACGACCGACACCCCGAGACCGACGAGAAGAACGCCGAGGGCGATCTTGGCGCCCTTGCCGCCGCTGATCAGTCGGTCCCGCCACGCCATCATGACGCTACGCGACACGAGGCCGAGCCCGACCAGCGGCAGCGCCGCGCCGATGCCGAAGACCGCCATGATGATCGCGACGCTCGTGAGCGAGGATCCCTGCGCCGCGAGCACCGAGGCCGCGCCGAGCGTCGGACCGACACAGGGGCTCCACACCGTGCCGAGCAGCGTTCCGACGCCGAACTGCGCGGCGAGACCGCTCGTCGACGTCCGCATGAGCCGTCGATTGGCCCAATCGGAGATCGGCCCGCCGGCCGCCGCCAACCGGACCTGGAGCGCCGGGATCGCCAGCACCAGGCCGACGGCGATCGCCGCCACCGCCGCGACCTTGCGGAAGACGTCGCCGTCGAGCCCGATCGAGAAGCCGATCGTGGCGACGAACAGGCCGATGGTGACGAAGGACGTCGCCACCCCGAGGGCGAGGACGAAGGGGCCGGCGCGATGCTCGCTCGCCGCGGCGCCGAGCACGATCGGCACCAGCGGCAGCACGCAGGGCGACAGGATCGACAGGAGGCCCGCCAGGAAGGCGAGGCCGGAATTGGCCAGGTCCATCGGAGATCACCTCGTCTCGGCGCCCGCCGCGGCGCGCGTCGGGCCCGGTCGCCGGCCGTCGCCCCGTGAGGCGCGGCCTTTCTCCGGGCTCCGCGGGCACCGCGGCGGCGCTGCGTCAGATCGCCTTCGCCAGCAGGGCGGCGATCGAGTCGCGGTTGGTGTCACCGACCGACCGGCCGGTTTCCTTACCGCCCTTGAAGGTGATCAGCGTGCTCTGCGTCCGCACGCCGAAGCGCTTCAGCGCGTCCTTCTGGCTGTCGAAATCGACCCGGAACACCTTCAGCTCGCCGAATTGCGGAGCCTTGCGCAGGTCCTCGAGGATGGGCGCCTGCGCCCGGCAGGTCGGGCACCACGGCGCGTGGACCTCGACCAGGATCGAGGCCCCGGCGCCGTGTGCCGCATCGAAGGCGGCGGCGTTGTAGGGAACGACGTCGCCGCCGGCGGCGGCCGGCAGGGCGGCGAAGAGCGAGGCGGTGGCGCAGGCGGCCAGAACGAGACGACGGGTGGGCATGACGGACATCCTCTGCGAAGCGGGAACGGCGCCGAAGCCGGCGCATCTCCTCTTCGCAGCGGTGCGGTCGTGCGTTACCGGTCGCCGGCCGGCTTCACGTCCATGTGACGACCCGTGACTCGGGATGCGCAAACGCGCCGCTGCGGCGCACCGTCTCGGGTGGGGGCCGTCCCTCCGCTCGCGGGATCGGCGCACCGGCACGGCGGTGGTGTCGCTGCGCTCAGTCGGCCAGCTTGAACCAGTGCCAGGTGCCGTCCGGGCCGATGCCGACGGTGTAGAAGGTGTATTTGCCGATGACCTTCATCTCCTCGAAGTCGGAGGAGGTGACGATCTTGTAGACCTCGACCAACTGGTCCGGCGTCAGCTTGTCCGGGGCCATGGCGACGAAGGCCGGCCACACGTACATCTCCTGCGGCGTTCCCGGCTTGATCCGCGTCCAGCCCGATTCGAGCACGTCGGTCAGGATGGCGAGCAGCTCGAAACCCTGGCCGTCGCCCGACTGCGACTTGAGGAACTCGACCGGGTCGCCGATCTCGTGGATCGACAGGACCGGCGGCATCTCGTTCGACTGCATGACGATCTTGATCTTCTGCAGATCGCCGGAATAGGCGGCGTCGAGCAGGCGGCGACGCATCTTTGCCACCGCCGGCGGCAGGCCCTCTTCGCCCTTGTGCATCTCCGCGATCGCCCCGTCGGCGGCCGGCGACGTCGGGCCGGCCTGCGCCGGCGCGGCGGGCGCGCCGGGGCCGACCGACGGCTTCGGATCGACGACGATGCGTTCGGTGCCGACCTTCTTCGGCGGGTCCGACGGCGCGGCGGCGAGCGGCGAGAAGGTCACGGCGAGGGCGAGCGCGACCACCGCGCCCCTTGCCAGCGACCGGGCCGGGCGCGTAACCATCGAGGTGGCCACAGGTGCGGGAAGACAGTCGAGCGAGGGTGCGAGAATGGCCATCGCGAGGCTCCGTGCGCCCGCCGCGGGCACGGCCGGCATGTTATCGCCCTACCGCTCGGATGGAAGGGCCACGTCGCCGCTCTTTCCTCGGCTGTGGCTTCCGCGCACCGGCCGAGGATCCGGATCCAGGGAGGGGAAGTGATCGACGTCTGGCTCCTGATCACCGGCATCGGCGTCGGCATCGTCTTCTCCGCGCCCGTCGGGCCGGTCAACATCCTGTGCGTCCAGCGCGCCTTCCGCGGCGGCTTCTTCTCGGGGCTCGCCGCCGGCCTCGGCGCCGCCACCGCCGACACCTTCTTCGCCGCCATCGCCGCCTACGGCGTCACCGCCGTCTCCGGTTTCGTGGAGGGCCATTCCGATTGGCTCCAGGCGATCGGCGGCCTCTTCCTGGTGATCTTCGGCCTGAGGATCGCCAACGCCCACCCCCATCTCGACGAGAACGCCCCCGAGCCCGCCTCGCTCCTCTCCACCACCATCGCCACCTTCGGTATGACCATCACCAATCCGGCGACGGTGCTCGGCTTCCTCGCCCTCTTCGGCTCGCTCGGCGACCTCGCGCCGCGACCGGGCGATTGGCTCGGCGCCGGCTTCTTCGTTCTCGGCGTCGCGGCGGGGGCGTCGGGCTGGTGGTTCTTCGTCTCCGCCGTCGTGGCGATGCTGCGCGACCGCATGACCGACGACACGCTCTTCCGCGTCAACCGCCTGGCCGGCGGTCTCCTCGTGCTCTTCGGCGTGGCCATGGTGGGCCGGCTCCTCATTCGCTGAGGACCCGGACGGGGCGTCACTGCATCCGGCGATCGATGGTGAATTCGCCGGTGAGCAGACGCTGCGGCAGCTTCTCGGCGAGTTCGGCGACGGCCGTCTCGCCCCAGGTCGAGACCAGATCGGTGAAGACGGCGAAGAGGGCGGCCTGGGCGACGATGTCGCGCTCGATCCCCTCCGCCTCGGCGTCGGCCATGGCGTCGGTGATCATCTCGAAAGCGGCGCGCTTCTTCTCGGCGACCGACCAATCGAGGTCTTGGAGGTGCGTTTCGTCGAGCATTCCGGTCTCGGCGTCCTGTGCGGGGTCGCCCTTCGGCCCCGCCGTCCCGTCGATCATCGATAGCACGATCGGACCGCGAACACCCCTCCGCGGTGGCGACAATGTTAACAGACGTTAAAGAACGTTGTTCGATGGTTAACGCGGCGGGCGAAAACGCCACGACTTCGCCGGCGTCACGACCGGCCCCAGCGCACCACCACCTCCTGCGCCAGCGCCGCCCCTTCCGCGGTGTAGCGCTCGATCAGCGTGCGCGCCGTGTCGGTGCAGGTGTGGTGGGTCGCGGCGAGGCCGCGATAGGAATGGTTGAAGCTCTCGACGAGCCGCCGGGCGCGCTCGGGGGAGGGCTGTTCGGCCTCCACCAGCGCCGTCATCTGGTCGCGCCAAGTCTGCGCCTCGTCGGTGGCCCCGCACAGCGGACGCAGGTGATGCAGCGCCCCGAGGATCTCCGCGAGCCGCATCAGCTTGTCGTCGTAAGGCGCTATTTCCTGAGCCCGGGCGGCGACCGGCATCGCCGCGACCATCGCCGCCACGACCATGACGGCGAAGCGCGCGGCGAAGGATCGCCCGCGTCGTGCCGTTCGTCCGTGGTCCGTCGGTCTCTGCCTCATCGGGTCCGCCACCCGCGGCCGGATTCGTCGCCGCCTGGAGGAGAGCGATAGCAGATCTTCACCGCTCGACACCATCGAAGAGACGCCGCGCCGCGCGAATCCACGGCTCCACCCCCGCCATCAGCGGCACCTCCGCGAGCCGATCGAGCGACACGAAGCGCGCCGCCGCCGCATCGGAGCCCGCCGCCGGCTCGCCCGCCACCCAGTCGGCGGCGAAGACCTCGAGCACGATCCGCCGTGGCCCGTCGGCCGGCGGCGGCTCGGGGCGGATCTCCCGGGTTCCGACCCGCCCGATCAGGCGGATGGCGACCGCCACCTCCTCGGCGACCTCGCGCAATGCCGCTTCTTCGGCGCTCTCCCCCGCCTCGATGCCACCGCCGACCGGCGCCCAGCGGCCGATGCCCGGCGCCTTGCCCCGCTCGATCAGCAACACCTCGTCGGCGCGGAAGATGCAGACGCTCACGCCGAGAAGGACGCGCTCGGGTGTCTCGTCGGTCGGGCCGGCCATGGCGGATCAGGGAAAGAGTTCGTCGACCGCCGCCTGGGCTTCCGATTCGCCCGGGTCGTGGATCGGCGAATGCAGCACCGGCGCGCCGTTGACGATGCCGCTCGCCGCGGCGATCCCCGGCTTCAGCCGGCCGTCGAGGATGTCGCGGATGCGGAAGGCGACCTCCGGATCGGACGGATCGTCGGCTTCGACCAGTTGCAGCGCTTCGGCCATGGCGCAGTCGAGATGGGTGATCGCCGCGTCGAACTCGTGGCGGATCGCCGGATCGGCGGCGTGATAGGCGGCGACGGCGAGGTCGCGTTCGCGGAAATGCGACGCGCGGAAATAATCTTCGTAGCTCGCCGGAGCCCAACCGAGGACCTCATCGGCCATGTCCGGCATGTCCGGCACGAGCTCGAGCAGCATCACCACGTTGTTGAAGTGGTTGAGGTAGTCCGTCGCCAGCCGGGTGACCGGGTTGATGTTGGCGGCGGCGAGCACGTCGGGCCGCAGACGGTCCGCCAGTGCCGCATCCTGTTCCGCCCGACCCATCACCCATCCACCTGATTTCACACTCGATCGACCGAGCGTAGTATGGCGGCGGTTACGATTTGCTTACGGTGGTTTTCCGCCGGCGACGGAGAGAAGGAGAGGGGTCCCGATGTGCGGTCGTTTCGCCCTCACCGCCACGCCGGACGAAGTCCGCCGCCTCTTCGCCTTCCTCGACCAGCCGAACTTTCCGGGACGCGACGACATCCGGCCGACCGAACCGATCGGCGTCGTCGTCGTCCGCCAGGGCGAGCGGCGCTTCGAGCTGGTGCGCTGGGGCTTCGTGCCCGGCTGGGTCGAGGACCCGCGCGAATTCTCGCTGCTGATCAACGCCCGCGCCGAGACCGCCGCCGAGAAGCCGTCGTTCCGCGGCGCCATGCGCCACGGTCGCTGCCTCGTCCCCGCCGACGGCTTCTACGAGTGGCGCGCCGAAGGGGCGGGACCGAAGCGGCCGTATTTCATTTCCCGCGCCGACGGCGGCCTCGTCGCCTTCGCCGGGCTGACCGAGACCTGGGCCGGCGCCGACGGCTCGGAGGTCGACACCGCCGCCATTCTCACCGTACCGGCCAACGAGGTGGTGGCGCCGATCCACGACCGCATGCCGGCGGTGATCCCGCCGGAACATTTCGCCGATTGGCTCGACACCGCCCATGTCGATGCGAAAGCGGCGGCGAAGCTGCTCGTCCCGGCCCCGGCCGATCTCTTCACCGCGACACCGCTGCCGACCGCGGCCGAGCGTCGCGCGAGCAGCCGGCCGAAACCGCCACCGAAACCGCCGGCGCCGCCGAAGAAGGCGGACGGCGGTCAGATGGACCTCTTCTGAAGCGATGCCGCGGTCGGCGCGTCGCGCGGCGAGGGATCAGTCCCGCACCGTTCCGCAGGCCCAGATGCGTTGCGCCGGCACGGTGCGGGTGCGGCACACGCCGTGGGAATCGCAGACGCGGATGGTCTTCGCCGCCCCCTGCACCCAGCGGCAGCCGGGTTGCTGACCGGCGCGCAGCGGCGAACTGATCCCCGCCTTGACGTTGGCGGCGATGCCGTCGCCGGCGGCGGCGAGCCAGACGAGCGACGCGGCGGCGAACACCGCGGCGCGTCGGGAGATGGTGGGGCGCGACGTCATCCTCTCTCCTTCCGATTCGGATCTCGAAAGACCCTGCCGGCCGATCGTGGCCATGGTTCGGCGGGCGTGCGACCCCGTCGTTCGGAGGAAAGCGCGTTTTCTCGCCGTTTCCGCCGGCCCGGCCCGCTTGCGGGGGCGCCCGCGTCCGTGCCATAGAACCCGCCGAACTCGAACGAAGACAAAAGGGCAGTTTCCATGGCCGACACCAAGGGCCTGATGGCCGGCAAGCGTGGCCTCGTGATGGGCGTCGCCAACAATCGCTCGATCGCCTGGGGCATCGCCAAGGCGGTGCGCGAGGCGGGGGCGGAAGTTGCGCTGACCTATCAGGGCGATGCGCTGAAGAAGCGCGTCGAGCCGCTCGCCGCCGAACTCGGCGGCATCGTCGCCGGCCACTGCGACGTCACCGACGCGGCCTCCATCGACGCGGTCTTCGCCGAAGTCGAGCGGGTGTGGGGCAAGATCGACTTCCTTGTCCACGCCATCGCCTTCTCCGACAAGGACCAGCTCACCGGCCGCTACGTCGACACCACGGCGGAGAACTTCGACAAGACCATGAACATCTCGGTCTACTCCTTCACGGCGGTCGCCCAGCGCGCCGAGAAGCTGATGACCGACGGCGGTTCGATGATCACGCTCACCTACTACGGTGCCGAGAAGGTCATGCCGCACTACAACGTCATGGGCGTCGCCAAGGCGGCCCTCGAGGCGTCGGTGCGCTATCTCGCCGTCGACCTCGGCGGCAAGGGTATCCGCGTCAACGCCATCTCCGCGGGCCCGATCAAGACGCTCGCCGCCTCCGGCATCGGCGACTTCCGCTACATTCTGAAGTGGAACGAGTACAACGCGCCCTTGAAGCGCACCGTGTCGATCGAGGAGGTCGGCGCTTCGGCGCTCTACCTCCTTTCCGACCTCGGCCGCGGCGTCTCCGGCGAGATCCACCACGTCGACGCCGGCTACCACGTCGTCGGCATGAAGGCGGTGGATGCGCCGGACATCTCGGTGGTCAAGGACTGAGATCGGGCGACGGTCGATACGAGAATTTTCGTCGGGCGCTCCGGGAAACCGGAGCGCCCGACGGCGTCTCGGGGAGCACGGAATCTGAGGCTGTTCCCTGCACGTGCATCGATCTTGTCAGTTCATTGAGGCCGAGTTCTGTTGGGGAACCTGTGGACAACGCGGTATGGGGAGTTCGGACTCTTTACAACTGAATCCTCGGCACCCCTACTACCCCTTGTGGGTTGAGACCATTGATTCGCTAATGGCGAGGTCTGCCCACGATGAAGCTCCCGTCCAAACCGAAGTCACCGCTCGCGTCCGATCCGGATCCCGTGTTCCGGTACGAGCGCGAGAAGCCATTGGATGGCGGCGGCCGTCAGGCGGTGACGATCGCACTGACGAACAAGACACTGCGTTGGCTGGTTCTGTCGAGCATCGCCGCTTTCGGGGCCTATCAAAACTTCGACGCGGCGCTCCCTCTTTTGACGCGCCTGCTTCTTCGCTGACCTCTCCTCCTCGTCATCCCCGGGCTCGACCCGGGGACCCATGGGCTGCGCGACGCTTCGATACACCGCCGGGTCGCCGGGTCGAGCCCGGCGATGACGGATGCGGAGAGGTTGGTTCAGGAGCGACGGAGATGCGGCGACACGTTCGCGGGCTCCCGCATCGACCCCGGTTGAGATCCCTCCCTCCCTCGGCTAAGACGCGGGCGACGCTCCGCATCCCGAGGTTCGGCCGGTGACCCGCACGATCTATCACATCCGCCACGGCCTGACCGACTGGAACGTCGCCAAGCGGCTGCAGGGGGCGCAGGACATCCCGCTCAACGCCACCGGCCGTGCCCAGGCCGAAGCCAACGGCGTCGCGCTCGCCGCCCATTTCGCCGAAACCGGCCGCGATCCCGCGTCTCTGCGCTGGGTGTCGAGCCCGCTGATGCGCGCCCACGAGACGATGGCGCGGATCCGCCGCGCCGTCGGTCTCGGCCCCGACGGGCACGAGACCGAACGCGATCTGCGCGAGGTCGGCTACGGCGTCTTCGAGGGCATGACCCACGCCGAGATCGCGGTCGCCGATCCCGAGGCGGAAGACGCGCTGAACAACGACAAATGGCACTACTGCCCGCCGCGCGGCGAGAGCTACGTCATGCTCGCCGACCGCGTCGCCCGCTGGTGGGCGACCACCGAGGGCGACATGGTGATCGTCTCGCACGGCGGAACCTTCCGGGCGCTGCGCATCGCCATCGAGAACAATCGCGATCCCGACCTCGCCGTATACTACGTTCCGCAGGACCGAATATTCCGCTGGCAGGACGCCCGGGGGGCGTGGTTATAGTGTTCCGCAGAAAGTTTTTCCCGATGTCGTGGCGTGCGACGGGGGGCTTTCGTGCCGGAGACACGGACCGGCGGTGAGACGGATCGAAGAGGATCCGCGGAAAGAACTTCGGGAGAGACGGAATGTGTACCCTGGATGGATGCGGGACCAAGAGCAATCTGCCGCCGATCGTCGTGCCGGAGGCCGATCGGCGCGCCTTCCTCGCCGGGCTGGCTTCTCTGCCCATCGCCGCCATCCTCGCCGACCCGGCGTTGGCGCAGGCGACCGCCTCGCGCGTCGAGATGGTGACGATCCCCACCCAGCGTGACCGCTCCCTGAGCCTCGCCGTCGCCTATCCGGCTCAGCCCAAGGGGCCGGCGGTGATCCTCGTCCACGAGTGGTGGGGTCTCAACGACCAGATCAAGTCGGTCGCCGCCGAACTCGCCAAAGAGGGCTATCTGGCGATCGCCGTCGATCTCTTCGGCAAGGTCGCCGGCAGCGCCGAGGAAGCCAAGGCGCAGATGCAGGCGCTCGATCCGGAATGGGCGACCCAGGCGATGGTCGCCGCGGTGCAATGGGCCCGTCGCCACGAGCGCTCCACCGGCAAGGTCGCGACCTGCGGCTGGTGCTTCGGCGGCGGCTGGTCGCTCAACACCTCGCTCGCCGTGCCTGTCGAGGCCACGGTGATCTACTACGGCAACGTCAAGAAGTCGCCCGAGCAACTGAAGGCGCTCGCCGGCCCGGTGATCGGTCACTTCGGCACCCTCGACAAGTCGATCGACGGCGCCATGGTCGCCGGTTTCGAAGCGGCGATGAAGCAGGCCGGCAAGGCCGACAATCTCACCGTCTACTGGTACGACGCCGACCACGCCTTCGCCAATCCGACCGGCGCCCGCTACGACGCCGAGGACGCCGCGCTCGCCTGGAGCCGCACCCTGCATTTCCTGAAACAGGCGCTGGCGTGAGACGGCCTCGGCGATTTGACCGCGCCGGGGCGATCCCCTAGATCGAAGGCTCGATCCGGGGACCGTCCATGTCGCACAACACCTTCGGCCATCTCTTCCGTGTCACCACCTGGGGCGAGAGCCACGGCCCGGCGCTCGGCGCCGTCGTCGACGGCTGCCCGCCCGGCATCCGGCTCGACGCTGCCGACATCCAGGCCGATCTCGATCGCCGCAAGCCCGGGCAGAGCCGTTTCGTCACCCAGCGCCGCGAGGACGATATCGTCGAGATCCTCTCCGGCGTCTTCGCGGACGACACCACCGACGGTCAGCGCACCACCGGGACGCCGATCTCGCTGATGATCCGCAACACCGACCAGCGCTCCAAGGACTACGGCGACATCCGCGACAAGTTCCGCCCCGGCCACGCCGACTTCACCTACGACGCCAAATACGGCATCCGCGACTACCGCGGCGGCGGCCGATCGTCGGCGCGCGAGACCGCGGCCCGCGTCGCCGCCGGTGGGGTGGCGCGCAAGGTGCTCGATGCGCTCGTCCCCGGTGGGGTGAAGGTCCGCGCCGCGGTGGTGCAGATCGGAACGGAAGCGATCGATCGCGCCAACTGGGACTGGTCGCAAGTCGGCATCAACCCGTTCTTCTGTCCCGACCCGGACGCGGTTCCCCGCTTCGAGGAGTATCTCGATCGCATCCGCAAGGCCGGCTCGTCGATCGGCGCGATCGTCGAGGTCCAGGCCGAGGGCGTGCCCGCCGGCTGGGGCGCGCCGATCTACGGCAAGCTCGATCAGGACATCGCCGCGGCGCTGATGTCGATCAACGCCGTCAAGGGCGTCGAGATCGGCGACGGCTTCGAAACGGCGGAACTGACCGGCGAGGAGAACGCCGACGAGATCTTCGCCGGCAACGACGGCCCGAACTTCCGCTCGAACCACGCCGGCGGCATCCTCGGCGGCATCTCCTCGGGCCAGACCATCGTCGCCCGTTTCGCGGTGAAGCCGACCTCGTCGATCCTCACCCCGCGCCACACCGTCGATCGCCAGGGCCGTGACACCGAACTGATCACTCGAGGACGCCACGACCCTTGTGTCGGCATCCGCGCGGTGCCGGTGGCGGAAGCCATGATGGCGATCGTACTGGCCGACCACGCGCTGCGCCATCGCGGCCAGACCGGCCGCTGACGTCGCCGCGACGAGATCGTCGCCGCAACGCGGCCCGCGGTCGCGAGAGGATCGAAGAGATGAGCGAAGCCGACCTGCCGATCGAGCCCGAGACCGATGTCGACATCCTCGCCCCCGGCACGCTGATCGCGCTGGTCGATCCGCTGTGCGGCTGGTGCTGGGGCGCGGCGCCGGCGCTGCAGAAGCTCGCGGCGAGCGGTCGTCGGCTCGAGGTGGTGGCCTCGGGCCTCTTCATCGGGGATCGCGAGTTGACCCCCGAGTTCGCCCGCTACGCCTGGGAGAACGACCAGAAGATCCACGCCCTCACCAGTCAGCCGTTCTCGCAAGCCTATCGCGAAAAAGTTCTCGGCCAGGAGGGCGGCAAGATCGACAGCGGCCCGGCGACGCTGGCGCTCACGGCGGTGCAGCTCGTCGAGCCGGAGAAGGGGCTCTCCATCCTCCATGCACTCCAGGCGGCACGCTGGGCCGATGGCCTCGACATCACGGCGGAGCCCGTGGTCGCCGACGTGCTGCGTCGCGCCGGGGCGAAGGAAGAGGCGATCGCCGCCTTCCTCGCCGAGGACGACGCGGTCATCGAAGCGCTCAACATGCGCGCCACGCTCGCCCGCGATCTCATGGAGAGCGTCGGCGCCCGCGGCGTCCCGACGCTGCTGCTCGTCACCGCGACCGGTGTCACCCGCGTCGACGGCCGCATCCTCTTCGAAGACGTCGAGAGCGTGGTGACGCGCGCGACCGCCTGAGCGGTCACGCCGCCCTCACTCCGCCGGCTGCGCCGCCGCGCCCGGCACCGGCCGTTCGACCGGCTCTTCGCGGATCGGCAGGTGGATGAAGCCGGCGAAGATGCCGAGCGCCACGCCGATCCACCACACCGGATCGTAGCTCTTGTTCAGGTCGTAGAGCCAACCGCCGAGCCACACGCCGAGGAACGAGCCGATCTGGTGGGAGAAGAAGACGATCCCGCCGAGCATCGCCAGATAGCGCGTGCCGAACATCAGTGCGACCAATGCGTTGGTCGGCGGCACGGTGGAGAGCCACAGGACGCCGAGCACCGAGGCGAAGATCACCACGCTCGTCGGCGTCGCCGGTACCAGCAGGAAGACGGTGAAGACCACAGAGCGGGCGAAATAGATGAAGCTCAGCAGCCAGCGCTTCGGCACCCGCATGCCGATGAAACCGGAGCCGAGCGAGCCGATCACATTGAAGGCGCCGATCAGCATCAGCGCGATCACACCCCACTTCGGCTCGAGCCCGACGTCGGCGAGATAGGCCGGAAAGTGGACGCCGATGAAGGCGACCTGGAAGCCGCAGACGAAGTAGCCGGCGGTGAGCAGCAGGTAGCTGCGATGACCGAGCGCTTCCCGGAGCGCCTCGCCGATCGACTGATCGTGGCCGTGGTACATCTTCGCCGGCGGCTTGCCCATCAGCGGGATGGCGAGAAGCGGGATCAGGGCCATCAGCGCCGCGAGGATGGTGAGGCTGTCGTACCAGCCGTAGGCCTGGATCAGCCCCTGCGTCACCGGCGAGAACAGGAACTGTCCGAACGAGCCGGCGGCGGTGGCGAAACCGAAGACCATCGTCCGCTTCTCGGGCGTCACCGCTCGGCCGAACGCCGCCATGACGATGCCGAAGGCCGACCCGGCGATGCCGAGGCCGACGGTGACGCCGGCGGCATGGAAGGCCAGCGGCGTCGTCGCCCAGCCCATGGCGAGGAGGCCGAGCGCGTAGAGACCGGCACCGATGGTCAGCGTCCTGGCGGTACCGAAACGGTCGGCGAAGGCGCCGAAGAAGGCGCCGCCGATGCCCCACAGGAGGTTCTGCCAAGCCATGGCGAGAGCGAAGGTCTCCCGCCCCCAGCCGCGATCCCCGGTGATCGGTGTCAGATAGAAGCCCATCGAAGCGCGCGGGCCGAAATTGATCACCGTGATCAGGCAACCGCACACCACGATCAGCCACAGCGGAAAGCGCGACCCTGTGTCGCTCGACGACTGCGTCATGCTCCGAAGCACCCCCTCGTGCCGACTCGCCAGCGCCGCGACCGGTCGTCGCGTCGGTGGTCCACTCGCGGCGATCTACGCAGGAATACGTGCCGGGGAAAAGTCAAAAGAGCCGAAGTCTCCCATTCGCCGCGTTGATGGGACGGCGGGCGGCGCGACGCGCATTTCGATGATGCGCGTATGACGACGGGGTCTGTTCAAACCGCTCACGAGCCCCTATATTGCCTGTCGCCCGCGTGAATGAGGGCGAACGCCGGATGTTCCCGGTGTTTTTTCGGGCCGTTGATATGCTCAATATGAGCATAAGTCCGGAAGGAGAAGTGGAATGACCGAGACGGTCGAGGCGACGAACGAAGTTTCCGTGGGCAAGGCCCCGGCTCGGCGCACCCGTGGCGCCGCGGCGAAGCCGACCACGCCCGCCGCCGGCCGCGGTCGGCGCAAGGCCGCCACCGCGACGTCCGACATCTCGACGTCCGACGCCGCGAAGACCGCCGCCGAGCGTTTCGGCGTGCTGCCTCGTCCGAACCTCGACTACACCCCCGAGGTCGCGGCCGCGACGGCGCATCTCTACGAGCGCGTCGCCCACGTCATCCCGGCGGTCGAATGGCCGTTCCATGCCCCTTACGTCAAGGCGATCAACGACCTGAAGAAGGTCCGCAACGCCGTCATCCTGGCGC
Organism: Pinisolibacter sp.; assembly: GCF_036782435.1. Lineage (NCBI taxonomy): Bacteria > Pseudomonadati > Pseudomonadota > Alphaproteobacteria > Hyphomicrobiales > Ancalomicrobiaceae > Pinisolibacter > Pinisolibacter sp. The sequence continues at coordinate 19,944 of NZ_DAIPZB010000030.1, forward strand.
ACAACTACATGACGCCGGAGATCTACCACTGCGTCGCCGACGTCGTCGGCGACAGCCTGCAGCTCGCCCGCAAGGCGGCCGAGACCGACGCCGACGTCATCGTCCAGGGCGGCGTGCACTTCATGGCCGAGACCTCGAAGGTGCTGTCGCCGGAGAAGACCGTGCTGATCCCCGACGGCAGGGCCGGCTGCTCGCTCGCCGCCTCGATCACCGCGGCCGACGTGCGTCTGCTGCGCCGGCGTTTCCCCGGCGTGCCGATCGTCGCCTACGTCAACACCTCGGCCGAGGTGAAGGCGGAGGTCGACATGACCTGCACCTCCTCCAACGCCGTCGAGGTGGTCGAGAGCTTCGGCGTCGATCGCGTCATCTGCCTGCCCGACCAGTATCTGGCGCGCTGGGTGGCGGCCAATTCCAAGGTGAAGATCATCACCTGGAAGGGCTCCTGCGAGGTCCACGAGCGTTTCACCGGCGAGGAACTCGCCGCCTATCGCGACGCCGATCCGGGCGTGCGCATCATCGCCCACCCGGAGTGCCCGCCGGACGTCATCGCCGCCTCGGACTTCGCCGGTTCGACCGCCAAGATGATCGACTTCGTCAAGTCGGTCCCCGCCGGCGGCCGCGTCGTGCTGGTCACCGAGTGCTCGATGGCCGACAACGTCGCCTCCGAAGCGCCGCAGGTCGATTTCGTGCGGCCGTGCAATCTCTGCCCGCACATGAAGCGCATCACCCTGCCCAAGATTCTCGACGCGCTGCTCGAGATGAAGGAGGAGGTCACCGTCGACCCGAAGGTGGCCGAGCGTGCCAAGGCCGCCGTAGAGCGGATGATCCACCTGAAGAACTGAGGTCCCGATGTGGGGCGGCCCGTCCGCCCCACGTCGCCGGGCGCGTCGGCGCCCGCTCCCCCGGCGCCTCATCGCGCGCCGCTGCGTCCACCTCCGGGCGGAGGCCATCATGGCCGACAGCGCATTCCACGACATCTCCACCCCGCGCTCGCACGACGGCATCGACGATGTCGTCATCATCGGCGGCGGGCTCGCCGGCATCTTCTGCGCCCTGTCGTTGGCACCGCGCCCGGTGACGGTGTTGACCGCCGCGCCGCTCGGCGGCGGCGGGTCCTCGTGGTGGGCGCAAGGCGGCATGGCCGCCGCCGTCGGCCGCGGCGACAGCCCGGAGAAGCACCTCGCCGACACGGTCGCGGCGGGAGCCGGCACGGTCGACGCGCGCGTCGCCCGGTTGATGACCCGCGAGGCGGAAGCCCGCATCCAGGACCTGCTCGGCTACGGCGTGCCCTTCGACCGCGACGCGAGCGGCGATCTCGCCGTCGGCCGCGAGGCGGCCCATTCCGAACGCCGTATCGTCCACGTCAAGGGCGACCGCGCCGGCCAGGAGATCATGGCGGCGCTGGTCGAGCGGGCGCTGGCCACCCCGTCGATCCGCATCCTGCCCGGCTGGGTCGGCGAGAGCCTGACCCGCGACGGCCGGTCGATTCGCGGCGTCGTCGCCCGTCCGAGCGAAGGCCGGGCGCTGACCACGGTGGAGTTCCCGGCGCATGCCGTGGTGCTCGCCTCCGGCGGCATCGGCCATCTCTACCGGGTGACCACCAACCCGCCCCAGGCCAACGGCCAGGGCCTCGCCATGGCGGCGCGCGCCGGCGCGATCATGGCCGACACCGAATTCGTCCAGTTCCACCCGACCGCCATCGACATCGGCCGCGATCCGGCGCCGCTCGCCACCGAGGCGTTGCGCGGCGAGGGCGCCATCCTGGTGAACCGCGACGGCCGCCGCTTCATGGCCGACTATCACGGCGACCTCGAACTGGCGCCGCGCGACATCGTCGCCCGCGCCATCCATGCCGAGATCCTCGCCGGCCGTGGTGCCTTCCTCGACGCCCGCACCGCCGTCGGCGCCGCCTTCCCGCAGAAGTTCCCGACCGTGTGGGAGAGCTGCGTCTCCGCCGGCATCGATCCGACCCGCGACACCATCCCCGTCGCGCCGGCGCAGCACTACCACATGGGCGGCGTCCTCACCGACGCCAACGGCCGCACCTCCGTCGACGGCCTGTGGGCCTGCGGCGAGGTCGCCTCGACCGGCGTCCACGGCGCCAACCGGCTGGCCTCCAACTCGCTGCTCGAGGCGGTGGTCTTCGGCTCGCGCATCGCCCGCGACATCCAGGGGCTGATGCCCAGCCCGCGGGTGGCGCGCTGGTCGGTGCGCCGCGCCGACGAAGAGGCCGAGCTTCCCGGCCCGGCCGACCCCGGCACCATCGACATCATCCGCACCACCATGACCGACCACGTCGGCGTGGTACGCACCGGCGAGGGCCTGGCCAAGGCGCTGGCGATCTTCGACGAGCTCGAAGCCCGCACCCGCGACGTCGCCACCTCGAATTCGCTGATCGCCGCCCGCCTGATCGCCGCCGCTGCCTGGGGCCGTCGCGAGAGCCGCGGCGGCCACTGGCGCGCCGACTTCCCCGAGACCGATCCGGCCCGGGCGAAGCGCACCTATCTGACGCTGGCCGACGCCCGCCGCCTGTCGGTGGAGGCCCGCGCCTCTTCCACCCCGGAGACCATCCCCGCATGACCGAGGCTCGTGAGCCGGCGGCGCCCGCGCCCGCCTACCTGCCCGAACTGCCGCGCCTGTTCGTCGATCGTGCCGTCGAAGCCGCCCTCCTCGAGGATCTCGGCCGCGCCGGCGACATCACCGCCCAGGCGACGCTGCCCCCCGAAGCCAAGGCGATCGCCGCTTTCGTCGCGCGCAAGCCCGGCGTCTCCGCCGGCATCGACTTCGCTCGCCGGGCGATGGCGATGATGGATCCGGCGATCCGCTTCTCCACCCTGATCGCCGACGGCACCAGATTGAAGCCCGGCGATGTCGTCGCCCGCGTCGAGGGTTCGGCTCGCGCCGTGCTCTCGGCGGAGCGGGTGGCGCTGAATTTCCTCGGCCACCTGTCCGGCGTCGCCTCGGCGACCCGCCTGTTCGCCGACAAAGTGGCGCACACGAAGGCCAAGATCGTCTGCACCCGCAAGACGACGCCGGGCCTGCGCGCCTTCGAGAAATACGCGGTGAAATGCGGCGGCGGCGCCAACCACCGCTTCGGCCTCGACGACGCCATCCTGATCAAGGACAACCACATCGCGGTGTGCGGCTCCGTCGCCGAAGCCATCCGCCGCGCCCGCGGCTTCGCCGGCCATCTCGTGAAGATCGAGGTCGAGGTCGATCGACTCGATCAGCTCGTCGAAGCGATGACCGAGCGCCCCGACGCGGTCCTCCTCGACAACATGGGCCCCGACATGTTGCGCGAGGCGGTGAAGATCGTGGCCCACCGCGCCGCGACGGAAGCCTCCGGCGGCGTGACGCTGGAGACCGTCGCCGCCATCGCCGAGACCGGCGTGGACCTGATCTCGACCGGCTGGATCACCCACTCCGCCCCGGTGTTGGACATCGGGTTGGACATCGATGTGAGGTGAGGGGCAGAGGCGTCGCGCCGCGAGCGTGAAACCCTTCTCCCCTCGCGGGAGAAGGTGCCCGAAGGGCGGATGAGGGGGCTGGGCCCCTCCGCCTGTCTCGGAACCCGCGGTCGCCTCCGAGTTGCCGCTTCGCGGCGCCCCCTCATCCGGCCCTGCGGGCCACCTTCCCCCGCGAGGGGGGAAGGAAGAGGGTACGCGGCGCCCCTCTCACACCGGCACCCGCGTCGTCCGCTTGACCGTCCGGAGCGTCAGCTGCGACTGCACCCGCACCACCCCCGGCAGGCGCGTCAGCACTTCCGAGTGCAGGCGCTCGAGGTCGGCCATGTCGCGGAAGATCACCCGCATCAGATAGTCCGACTGGCCGGCGAGGAGATAGCACTCCTGGATCTGGGCGACGTGGCGCACCTTGGCCTCGAAGGCGTCGAGGCGGGCGCGGTCCTGGCTGTCGAGGGTGATCGACACGTAGGCGGTGCCCTCGAACCCCGCCTCCTGCTGGTCGAGCACCAGATGCGCGCCGGCGACGAGGCCGCTCTCCATCAACAGGTTCACCCGCCGGAGACAAGCGGAAGCCGACAGATGCACCCGCTCGGCCAGCTCGGCATTGGTCAGCCGGCCATCGGTCTGCAGCTCGGAGAGGATCTGGCGGTCGCGGTCGTCGAGGGAGGTTGACGGATACGTCATGGGCATAAAATTCGATCAATTCGAGACGTGGCCGAATTTATCACCGTTCCGAACCGTTTGAAATCCCCTCTTCGGCGAGAAATTGCGTGTGAGCGGCCGCATCATTCGAACATCGTTCGACGGCGACGGGGATCTCGCCGATCGACCTCGAGGAGGATCATCCCATGCGCATCGGTGTGCCCAAGGAAATCAAGGACCACGAAGATCGTGTCGGCCTGGTGCCGGCCTCGGTGCGTGAGCTCGTCGCCCATGGCCATCAGGTCCTGGTCGAGAAGGGCGCCGGCAAAGGCGCCGGCATCGCCGACAAGGACTATCTCAAGGCCGGCGCCAAGATCACCGACGAGACCGACGCGATCTGGGCCGGCTCCGAGATGATCGTCAAGGTCAAGGAGCCGCTCGCCGTCGAGCGCAAGAAGCTCTCCGCCGGCCAGACCCTCTTCACCTACCTCCACCTCGCCCCCGATCCGGACCAGACCCGCGATCTCGTCGACAGCGGCGCCACCTGCATCGCCTACGAGACGGTGACCTCGCCGACCGGCGGCCTGCCGCTGCTCACCCCGATGTCCGAGGTCGCCGGCCGCATGGCGGCGCAGGTCGGCGCCCATGCGCTGGAGAACGCCTCCAAGGGCCGCGGCATCCTGATGGGCGGCGTGCCCGGCGTCGCCCCGGCCAAGGTCGTCGTCCTCGGCGGCGGCGTCTCCGGCACCCACGCCACCACCATAGCGCTGGGCATGGGCGCCGACGTCACCGTCGTCGACCGCTCGCTCGACGTGCTGCGTCGCCTCAACGTCCAGTTCGGCGCCCGTCTGAAGACCGCCTACTCGACCCGCGAGGCGATCGCCGATCTCGTCGCCGACGCCGATCTGGTCATCGGCACCGTGCTGATCCCCGGCGCCGCCGCACCGAAGCTGATCACCCGGCCGATGCTCAAAACCATGAAGCGCGGTTCCGTCATCGTCGACGTGGCGATCGACCAGGGCGGCTGCACCGAGACCTCGCGTCCGACGACTCACTCCCGCCCGACCTACGTCGTCGACGGCGTCGTCCACTACTGCGTCGCCAACATGCCCGGCGGTGTCGCCCGCACCTCGACCTTCGCGCTCAACGCCGCGACCCTGCCCTTCACCCTGGCGCTCGCCGACAAGGGGTGGAAGCGCGCCATCGCCGAGGATCCGCACCTCGCCGAAGGCCTCAACGTCCACGCCGGCCGCGTCACCTACGCGGCGGTGGCCGAAGCCCTCGGCTACGATCTCCTGCCGACCGCCAAGGCGCTCGCCGCCTGATCGCTCGGTCTCCCGAGGAGAAAGAAAGGCCCCGCGCCGATCTCCCCGGCGCGGTGTCTTCGTTTTCGCCGTCGCGTCCCGTGTCCGACGTCATCTCGCGAAAGGTGCGGTTCGCTCGAACAGCACCAGCTCGAGCCCTTGCCGTGTCGTCCGGCCGAAGGGGCGAAAGCCGAGCCGGCCGGCGAGGCCGAGCGACACGGTGTTGGCCGGGTCGATCATGCAGACGCCGCGTGCGGCGGGGAACCGCCCGTCGAACCACGCGACCGCCGCCGCCATCGCCTCGCCGCCGTAGCCCTTCCCGCGCGCCTCTCCGGCGATGATCCACATCGCTTCCGGAGCCTCGTCGAAATGCGCACCGATCCCGCGGCGGAAACGAGCGAAACCGACCTCGCCGACGATGCGCCCGGTCGCCTTCTCCTCCACCAGGAAGGGGGCGAAGCCGAAGACCCGACGATGGCCGACGAGCCTGAGCAGCCGCGCCCAGGCGCCTTCCGCGTCGAGGATCGGTGTGAAGGAGACGCCGTCCGGTGGTGGCGCCCACAAAGGCGTGTAGGCGTCGATGTCGGCGGCGCGGTGGGCGCGCAGAATCAGGCGCTCGGTGACGATCGTTTCGCCCGTGAGGTCGTCGCTCACGACCATGGTGCGCACTTCACACCCGCGCCCACAGACGCGGCACCGCGTCCCACAGCGTCGCGGCGGCGAAGCCGAGGAAGAGGCCTCCGGTGATGCGGACGATCCACACCGCGTGGGTGAGGTAGAGCCGCCGCATGACCGAGGTGCCGACCAACCAGGCGAGGATGACATCGCCGGCGAGGAAGCCGAGGAAGGCGGCGGCGAGGAGCGCCGGCATGGCGTCGAAGGAGAGGCTCTCCGACTGACCGGTGAAGAGCGCGGTGAACATGGCGAGCGCCACCGGATAGCTCTTCGGGTTGGTCAGCCCGAACATCACGCCGCGGCGATAGGGGTGGTGGCCGATGAGGTCGTCGGCGCCGCGCGCCGAGGCGGCGTTCACCGCCCGCCAACCGAGATGGCCGAGATAGAGGCCGCAGGCCAGCGCCACCAGATCGAACAGCAGCGGATCGAAGACCTGCGCCCCGACCAGCGCCAGGATGGCCAGCGAGCACCACAGCAGGTCGCCGAACAGGTGTCCGGCGAGGAAGAACAGCGCCGGTCGTCGTCCCTTGGCGGCGCCGATGCCGACGAGCGCCAACACCGCCGGCCCGGGCGAGACGACGTAGAGACATCCGGCCACGGCCGAGGCGAGGAGCGTGGTGATCTGCATGGACGAGATCCTAAACGCACGCGTGTCGTGCCGTCTCGGGTCGGCTCGAATGTCGGCCATGCGCAGCGGCGGTTCTCCACCGAGTTTGGCACGGTCGATGCGAAACATCCGCTCGAACCCGGCGCGAACCCACCGTTCGTGTCGGGCTCGCGACCATGTCCGGTCGAAAGACGACGAAATCCGACGAGAGGATCGCGATCATGGCGGTACACATGGTGAAGGTCGCCTACGAGGGGGCGGTGACGAAGGCGCTGAAGAGCGCCGAAGCCGGTCCCACCACCGGCGGCGTGGTGGTCTACGAGATCCGCGACGTGCCGGCGAACCTGACGATCGACGACGTCGTCGATGCGGTGAAGCGGGTCGGCGGCAAGCCCAGGCACACCGATCACGAAGTGAAATGGGCCGACCTCGCCGGATGACGCCGAGGCGCGGTGGCGGAAGGAAGAAGGGCGACGCCGATGGCGCCGCCCCTTCGTCGTGCGATCCGCGAGCGGGGTCACACCCGCTTGAGGTCGTCGATGTAGACGCCGATCTCGCGATGCAGCGCGGTGCGGAACTCGCCGAGTTCGTGTGCGGTGGCGAGCACCCCTGCGGCGGCGCGGCCGGTGTGGCCGGCATCCTCGCCGACCGCGCCGATCCCGTTGGAGACCATGCGGGTGCCGTCGGCCGCCTGCTGGATGTTCTGGGCGATCTCCTTGGTGGCGAGATCCTGGTCGCCCATGGTGCCGGCCATGTCGCGGGCGATCTCGGTCAATTCGCGGATGGTGTCGCCGATCGAGCCGATCGCGTCGACGACCTTCTGCGTGTCGCCCTGGATGTGGGCGACCTGCGAACTGATCGCCTCGGTCGCCCGCGTGGTCTCGTTGGCCAGCGCCTTGACCTCGGTCGCGACGATGGCGAAGCCGCGCCCCGCCTCGCCGGCTCGTGCCGCCTCGATGGTGGCGTTGAGGGCGAGGAGATTGGTCTGCGAGGCGATGGTGTTGATGAGTTCGACCACCTCGCCGATCCGCGCCCCGCTCGACGCCAGATTGCGCACCACCTGATCGGTGTTGCCGGCCTCGCTCAGCGCCCGTTCGGCGATCTCGGCGGTGCGGTCGACCCGGCGCAGCACCTCGTGTACCGAGCTCGCCAGCTCCTCGCTCGCCGCCGCCACGGCCTGGACGGTGCGCGACGTCGATTCCGCTTCGCGCGCCGCATCACCCGAGCGGGACGCGGTGCGTTCGGCGACCGCGTTCATCTCGCGCGCCGTCGCTTCCATGCGGTCGGCCGCGGCCGACATGTCGCCGAGCAGCTTCTCGATCGACCGGCCGAAGGTCTGGGTGCGCTCCTCGCGCCGGACGCCGCGCTGGTGACGATGCTCGGCGTCCTCGCGCGCCTGGGCCTCGCCCTTGCGCCGCGCCTCGACCGCTTCTTCCAACGATTGTGCCGCATGAACCATGGCGGCGATCTCGTCGATCGGGCCGGGGGCGGGCAGATCGACGGCATGGCCGCCTTCGCCGATCGTCTTCATCGCGCCGGTGAGCGCGGTGAGCGGCCGTCCGACGTCGTGCTGCAGCCAGACGGCCATGGCGACGCCGCCGACCGTCATCGCCAGTGCCAACACGCCGAAGATCAGCATCGCCCGCGTCCGAGCGGCATCGAGATCGGTGCGGTCCGCCGCCATCACGTAGGAGCCGATGCGCTGGCCCGAAAAATCGGTGAGCGGCTCGCCGGCGACCGTCCACGAACGGTCCTCGAAGGCGGTCGTCTCGTAACGGCCGCTCACGCCCTCCTGGATCGCCGCCGAGAGGGCGTGATCGGCCGGGAAGCTCGAGGCGAGCATCTTGCGCGTCGAAGTGCCGTTTTTCTCCTTCGTGTCGACGAGGAGGGCGAGACGCAGGCCGGTGCGCTCGGTGAAGGCCTTGACGAATTCCTGTTCGAAGCCGAAGCCGAATTCGACGGTGCCGAGATGCTTGCCGCCGCTCGTCACCGGGCTGACGGCGCGAATGCCCATGCCGGCGACGCCGCCCTCGAGGCCGCGCACCTCGCGGGAGCCCTGATTGGCCTCCACCACGGTCTTGCGGAAGCCGGAGAGATCGTCGCCGAACTTCTCCGGCTTGTGGACCCGCAGGAACGAGATGGCCGGCGGCAGGTGGAACTGGAACTGGTCGAAGCCGTCTTCCTTGATCGTCGGGAAAGCCGGAAGCAGCGCCTTGCCGAGCGCGTCACGGTTCTGCGCCGCGAAGGCGTCGACGAAGGTCGGTACGTGGGCGACCAGACGCGCCATCGACTGGGCCCGTTGTGCCTGGGTCGCGATCTCGGCGTTGAATTGGCGCGATCCGGCGGCGAGTTGGCGTTGAACGTCGTCCTGGATCAACCCGCCGATGAACCACATTCCCGTGCCGACGCAGAGTGCGACGGCGGCCGTGATGCCGGCTCCGATGCCGAGCGCGAAGCGTGTACGAAGGCGCATTGAAAGTTCCCCGCGAAACCATGCGATTGGACAATCTCGCTCCGACACGGTTGACGGGATGTTAAATTTACCGAAGAACTTCGATTTCGATCCGAGGTTTCCTTTGACCTTCAGCAAATGACATCAGGGGTTCCCCTGAACGGGGCCGATGTCGCCGCCGTATTACGCCACGTAATGGAGGGGACGTGCCCGTCATACTCTACGTCGACGCAGATGCCTGCCCCGTGAAGGATGAAATATTGCGTGTCGCAGGAAGACTGAAGTTGAAGACGTGCTTCGTCTCCAATTCATGGATGAGATTACCTGATGATCCGCTGGTCGAACGAGTCGTCGTCGCCCAGGGGATGAACATCGCCGACGACTGGATCGCCGAGCGGGCAGGGCGCGGGACTGTGGTGGTGACCGCCGACGTGCCTCTCGCCGACCGCTGCGTGAAGGCGGGGGCCCGGGTGGTCGCGCCGAATGGTCGCACCTTCGATGCCGCCTCGATCGGCATGGCGCTCGCCACCCGCGATCTGATGGAGGATCTGCGCTCGGCCGGCGCCGTCACCGGCGGCCCGCGGCCCTTCGCCCCGAAGGATCGTCAGACCTTCCTCCAGGCCCTCGATCGCGAGGTACGCCGAGCGGCGAAGGACCTCTGATACCGAGCGGATGAAGTTCCGACCTGTTCGGAACTTCATCCGCGAAGGCGAGCCCGAACGGGCGTCGGCCGGTCAGGCCGCAACTCACGAAATTCGGACGAGTCCGAATTTCGTGAACTCGGTATGATGCGGTACCCGCGATATTTCGACTGGCTCGAAATTTCGCGGGTACCGCATGAGTTCGACGACGTCGGCGGCCGTGGTTCGACCTTCCCCGAAGGCGGTCCGGCCGCCCTCAGCGCTTCTCGAACACCACCACGGCCTCGACGTGATGCGACCACAGGAACTGATCGATCGGCGTCACCGGGCTCATGCGCCAGCCGGCGTCGACGAGATAGCGCGCGTCGCGCGCCAGCGTCGCCGGATTGCACGACACCGCGACGATCACCGGCACGCCCGACTTCGCCAGTTCCTTGACCTGCGGCGCGGCGCCGTCGCGTGGCGGATCGAACACCACCGCATCGTAGCCGGCGAGCTCCTTGGCCATCAGCGGCCGGCGATAGAGATCGCGCGCCTCGACCGTCACCGGCTTGAGGCCCTGGGTGTGGCGCGCCGCATAGGAGAGCGCCTCGAGCGCCGGCTTGTCGTTCTCCACCGCATGGACCTGGGCGAGGCGCGACAGGCGCAGGGCGAAGGTGCCGCAGCCGGCGAAGAGATCGGCGACCCGCGCCGGCCCCTTGGCCTTCTTCGGCCGCGCCGCCAGCGCCGCGACGACCGCCGTCTCGACCAGCCCCGCCATCGCTTCCTCGGCCACCGCCACCGCCTGGATGAAGGCGCCCGGCGGCGGCATCACCGCGATGCCGCCGAAGCGGATCACCGGCGGATGCGCCTCGACCACGATCTCCCGGCCGACCGAGAAGCGGGCGAAGCCGAGATCGAGGGCCTGGGCGATCGCCTGCTGGCGCCGCTCCGGCGGCAGTTCCGCCTCGCCGACCGAAACGTCGAGCCCGGTCTCGGTGTCGAGCACGGTGAAGATCGCCCCCTTCGCACCGAAGGTCAGGAGATGCGAGATCTTGATCAGCTTCGGCAGGCTGGCGCGGATGCGCGGGGTGATCACCAGACAACCGTCGGCCTCCACCACCGTGTGGGAGAGCCGCTCGCGGAACCCGGCGACCGGTGCGCCGGTCCGCCGCTGCACCGCGATCACCGCCCGCCGGCGGCTCGCCGGTCCGGTGGCGACGCAGTCGCCGATCTCGATCTCGAGACCGCGATCGAGGAACGCCTCGAGGATCTGGTGGCGCTTCCAGGCGAGATAGGCGTGTTCGCCCCAATGCTGCAGCGAGCAGCCGCCGCAGCGGTCGTAGACCGGACAGGCCGGCTCGATCCGGTCGGGGCTGGCGTGGAGGATCTCCTCGATGCGCCCACGTTCGTTCACCCCTTCCCCGGTGATCGAGACACGAACCGTCTCGCCCGGCAGCGCCCCGCCGACGAACAGCCGCTTCTCGCCGGCCTCGGTTTCGAACACGGCGACGCCGTCGCCCTTGTGGGCGATGTCGCTGATGGTGACCGTCTCGGTCGCGGGAGCGGTCGGGTGGGAGGCTTCTTCGCGGTTCATCATGCGCTTCTGCCCCAACCGGGCCGTGAATGCGAGCGGAAAGCGGGCTCGTACCATCGGCCGTTGGAAAAGACCGATGGTATTCCCGACGCGAGTTTCGCATGCCTCTGACGCAAATGAGAAATTCGCGTGCAGTCGAAGGCGGGGTGCGTCGGCACCTTCGGCCTTTGGTATCACGCCGCTGCTTTGCGGGCGGCCACGACCCATTCGCGGTTGCCGTCGCCCCCGGTGATCGCCGCCGGCGCCCGGCCGATCGGCGTCCAGCGGTGGGCGACGAGCATCGCTTCGATGCGATCGACGGCGGCTGTCGCCTGCGCCTCGTCGCGGACGATGCCGCCCTTGCCGATGTGGTCGCGCCCGACCTCGAACTGCGGCTTGACCAGGAAGACGCCGACGGCGCCGGGCGCCGCGAGGTCGAGGGCAGGGGGGAGCGCCAGCGCGAGCGAGATGAAGGAGACGTCGGCGACGACGAAGGCGGGCGCGGCCGGCAGATGCGCGGCGGTCAGGTCGCGGGCGTTGAGCCCCTCGATCGCCACGACGCGCGGGTCCGTCGCGACCACCTCCGCCAACTGCCCGTGACCGACGTCGATGGCGGTGACCCGCGTCGCGCCGCGCGCCGTGAGCACCTGGGTGAAGCCGCCGGTCGAGGCCCCGACGTCGAGGCACTCGCAGCCCTCGGGCGACAGCGCGAAGGCGTCGAGCGCGCCGGTGAGTTTCAACGCCGCCCGCGACACCCAGGCAGCAGCCGGATCGGCGACGACGAGCGTCGCACCCTCACCGACCGCCGCGCCCGGCTTGGTCTCGACCCGGCCGTCGATCGTCACCTCGCCGCGTCGAATGGCATCGGCCGCCCGCGCCCGCGTCGCCATGAGGCCGCGTCGCACCAGCGCCTGATCGAGTCGTTCGCGGGACATGGGCTCAGAGACAGGCGGCGAAGCCGGTGGCGATGGTGTCGAACCACACCCCGGCGCCGAACCGCAACCACGCCCAGACGGCGAGCCCCATCGCGGCCACGAAGATCGGCGTGCCGATATAGAGAACGGGACGGGGCAGGGCTTTCGACATGAGTGCAGTATAGAGCCGAAGCGGAGTGGAGGGAAATGGCGGGACGCCCCCTTCTCCCCTCGCGGGAGAAGGTGCCCCGCAGGGGCGGATGAGGGGGTGCCGCGAAGCGGCAACCGGGTGGAAGCGTCGGGCTCCTTGGTCTGCGAGAGGCCCGAACCCCTCATCCGGCCTTCGGCCACCTTCTCCCGCAAGGGGAGAAGGGACCCTCGTGGCCTCGTTCTCGTGTTCCCGAAGATCCGAGATTCGGGTGCGTGTCGCCTCCTGCGCCTCACGCCAATCGATAGCGCGCCGCCAGATCGACCCGGCCGTCGCTCGCCACCAGACCGCGCGCCACCAGATCCTCGACATGGGCGAGCATCGACAGCGCCGCCGCGCCGTGCAGCGAGCGGTCGACCTCGGCGTAGACGATGCGCACCATGTCGGGGATGGTCTCGTCGCCGGCCGCCAGCCGATCGAGCACCGCCTTCTCGCGGCCGAGACGATGGCGCACCAGCGCCTCGAGGAACTCGCCCGGATCGGCGATGCCGTTGCCGTGGGCGGGCAGCAGCAGGCTCTCCGGCCGGTCGATCAGGCGGCGGAGCGACGCCATGTAGTCGACCATCGAGCCGTCAGGCGGCGCGACGATCGACGTCGACCACGCCATGACGTGATCGCCGGTGAAGGTCGTCTCCTCCTGCGGCAGCACGAAACACAGATGGTTCGGGGTGTGGCCGGGCGTGGCGATCGCCTCGAGCACCCAGCCCTCGCCGGCCACCACGTCGCCGTCGCCGAGGGTGACGTCGGGACGGAACTCGTGGTCGCCGGAGGCGTCGAGCGGATTGATCTCGCCGAGATCGAGCGGTCGCGCCGGCCGGTGCGGTCCTTCGCCGTAGACCCGGGCGCCGGTCGCCCGCGCCAGCGCCCGCGCCGCCGGCGAATGGTCGCGGTGGGTGTGGGTGGCGAGGATCGCCGAGACCGGCCGGCCGTCGATCGCCCGCAGCAGCGCGTCGATGTGGGACGGATCGTCCGGCCCCGGGTCGATCACCGCCAGATCCCGTGTCCCGACCAGGAAGGTGTTGGTACCGTGGAAGGTGAACGGCCCGGGGTTCTTCGCCACCACGCGGGTGACGAGATCGGAGAGCCGCACCGCCTCGCCGTGGCGCGGGTCGAAGCTGCGGTCGAAACGGGGCGCGTCGGCGGCCATCGGCGGTTCCCTCACTTGAGGAGCGAGACGACGAAGCGCAGGCCCATCAGCGCCAGGAAGATCGCGAAGGCGATCTCCAGCGTCCGCTTCGGCAGCCGATGGGCGAGGCGCGCACCGATCGGCGCCACCCAGACGCTGGTCGGCATGACCAGCGCCGCGCCGATCACCGACACGAAGCCGAGGGAGAGCGGCGGCAAAGCCCCCATCTTGCTCCACCCGGCGAGCACGTAGCCGATGGCGCCGGGGATGGAGATGAGGACGCCGATGCCCGAGGCGGTGGCGACCGAGCGGTGGATCGGCACCTTGCAGAAGCTCAGAACCAGATTGACGATCGAGCCGCCGCCGATGCCCATCAGCGCCGACAGGAGGCCGGTGACGCCGCCGATCACGGCGCGCCACGGCTCGCCGGGCACCCGTTCGGCGATCGCCCAGCTGTCCTTGCCGAAGCCCAGCTTGATCGCCGTCGCCCAGGCGACGAAGACGAACACCAGCTTGAACACCGCCGGCGGTGCGAAGGAGGCGATCCACGAGCCGAGGAGTACGCCGACGATCGTCGGGATGGCCCAGGCCTTGAGCAGTTCCTCGTCGACGGCGCCGCGCGCTCGATGCGCCATGAAGGAGCGGATCGAGGTCGGGATGATGACGGCGAGCGAGGTGCCGACCGCCAGCTGCATCTTGAGATCGTCCGCGACGCCGATGACGCCGAACAGCTGGAACAGCACCGGCACCATCACCGCGCCGCCGCCGACGCCGAAGAGACCGGCGAGCAGGCCGGAGATCACACCGGCGCCGAGCAGCACCGAGGCGAGAAAGGCCATTTGGCCGAGATCGAATTCACCCATCGTCGAGATCAGGCTCCTCTGTCGTCGATCAGTCTGTCGCGCCGTGCGAGGCCGGGGAAGAGCCGCATCCACAGACCAGCCACCACCAATGTGCCGACCCCGCCGAGAACCACCGAGCCGACCGGCCCGATCGCCGCCGCGAGCGCCCCGGATTCGAACTGCCCGAGCTCGTTGGAGGCGCCGATGAACACCGAATTGACCGCCGAGACGCGGCCGCGCATCTCGTCCGGCGTCTCCTGCTGCACCAGCGTCTGGCGGATCACCACCGACACCATGTCGGAGGCGCCGAGCAGGACGAGGAAGGCGAGCGACAGCCACAGCGAGGCGGAGAGGCCGAAGCCGACGGTGGCGAGGCCGAAGCCGGCGACCGCGGCGAACATGATGCGGCCGGCGTTGCGTTCGAGGGGATGGCGCGCCAGCCACAGGCCGACGATCGCCGCGCCCACCGCCGGCGCCGAGCGCAGTAGGCCGAGCCCCCACGGGCCGGTCATCAGGATGTCGCGGGCGTAGATCGGCAACAGCGCCGTCGCCCCGCCGAGCAGCACCGCGAAGAGATCGAGCGAGATCGCCCCGAGGATCACCGGACGGGAGCGGATGAAGGCGATGCCGGCGAGAAGCCGTTCGAGGCTCGGCTTGCCGCCGACACCGTTCACCGGTCGCGGTGGGATGGAGAAGACCGCGATCGCGCCGGCGGCGAAGGCGGCGAAGGCCGAGGCGAAGGCCACCGTCGGGCCGAACGCATAGAGCAGGCCGCCGAGCGCCGGCCCGCCGATCGTCGACAGTTGCCACGTCGACGACACCCAGGCGATGGCCCGCGGAAACTCCTCGCGCGGCACCAGCATCGGCACCAGCGCCTGCGACGCCGGCATGGCGAAGGCGCGCGCCGTGCCGAACAGCGCCGCGAGTCCGTAGACCGGGGCCGGGGAGGTCGTCCCGACGATCACCGTGACGAGCAACCCGAGCGACACCGCCGCCATGGTGGCGAAAGCGGCGGTGACGACGAGACGGCGATCGAACCGGTCGGCGACCTCGCCGGCGACCAGCGCGAAGAGGAGATTGGGCAGGAACACCGCCAGTCCGACGAGGCCGAGCGCCCAGGCCGAACGGGTGATCTCGTAGACGTACCAGCCGACGCCGACGTCATGGACCTGGATGGCGAGCCCGGTGGCGAAGCGTGCGCCGAGATAGAGACGGAAATCGCCGTAGCGAAGAACCTCGCGGCCGGAAGCCGGGTTCGGTGCCGTCGTGGCGGTCTGGGTCATCGAGGTGTCCGCGGGGGCAGGCGAGGCGCGGCCGTGTCGGGATGGCGCGTCCGTAGTTTTCCGCTCTAACACGTCGAGGAGGGCACTGTCTTCCTCAGCCGGTTCGCCTGCGCAATTTCGTGATCACGAATCCGCGCTCGCTTGGAAAGAGCAATGCCATGGCGGCGCCGTAGACGATCACCCCGGCGATGATCTCGCCGATCAGCGCGAGGGTTCCCCGGCCCCAGGGGACGGCCGCCAGCACCGCGCACATCACCCCGGTCGAGCCGAGGATGCGGACCCAGCGACTCCACTGCGGCCTGAGCCGGTAGTCCTTCATCGCGATCGCCATGGTCAGAAGGGCGGCGAGCAGCGTGCCGGCGACGCAGCCCACCGTCGCCCAGACCAGCCCGGCGATTCCGCCGCCGCCCCACACCAACCCCACCGCCACGCCGACGACGCAGCCGAGCGCCTCGATGGCCATCAGCGGCACCATCCGGCCGGGCGCGGTGTGGAGCAGGAACAGCTGGTCGACGTAGTGGGCGCGCTGGTTGCGGATCGATCCGGCGAGCACGGCGAGCGGCAGGATGGCGATCGTCGCGGCGCGGAACGGCTCGGCGATCATCGCCTCGACCAGCGGCCGGCTCACCATCGCCACCCCGGCGGTGGTCGGGGCGAGGAGGGCGAAGAGCATCGACCCGTTGTCGGCGAGCTGCTTCAGCGCGCCTTCCTCGTCGCCGCTCTCGTAGAGCCTGACCGCGATCGGGAAGGCGGCCGCGGTGAGCAGCATCGCCGCCACC
Source organism: Pinisolibacter sp. (assembly GCF_036782435.1). Classification (NCBI taxonomy): domain Bacteria; kingdom Pseudomonadati; phylum Pseudomonadota; class Alphaproteobacteria; order Hyphomicrobiales; family Ancalomicrobiaceae; genus Pinisolibacter; species Pinisolibacter sp. Next base: position 36,436 of record NZ_DAIPZB010000030.1, read on the forward strand.
GACGACACCCGCTGTCCGAGCCCCCATCCGACCGACAGGAGGCCGAGCGCCTCCGCGCCGGCGAGTTGGTCGACGACCAGCCGGATGCCGTTGGTGGCGATCCAGGCGAGCATTCCGGTCGCCAGCATCGGCAGTCCGTAGACGAGTGCATCGCCGATCACGTCGCGGCCCGGTATCGGGATCTTCGGCTTCACCCCGAGACGGATCATCACCACTGCGAGACCGAGCACCTGGACCACCGCGATGCCGGCGAGCGCCGCCGTCGGCGTCGCCCCGAAGGCGATGACGCCGACGAAGGAGGCGAGGGTGCCGACGAGCGGCCCGGCGAGCTGGGCGATGGTGTAGGTGGCGATCGCCTGCTCGGTACGCGCGATCTCGCTGTAGTGGGTGAGGAGCGAGCGGGTGACGAAGAGGACGGCCGAGGCGACGAAGAACTCGGCGCTCGGCGTCATGTCGAGCGCGAGGAGCAGTGGCACCGCCGCGACCACCTGGAGGAGCGCGCCGCCGAGCACCACGGCATTGTCGGCTTCGACGAGACGCCGCCGCCGGTCCTCGTCCATCGCCGCGCGGAAGCGCAGGGCATAGAGCGACCACCAGGCGATGGTCACCATGTAGACCAGTTCCTGTGCTGCGAGCACGTAGGAGACGACGCCGTAGGTCTCGGCGTCGAGCAGATGTGTCCACACCACCGCCGCCACGAACATGGCGAGCGGACCCAGGAGCTGGGCCGGGAGGTAGAGGAGCGTCTGTCTCAGCATCATCGCTCGGGCACCGCATTCGGCGCGGCGCCGGGGTCACCGGCGTGGTGCGCCCGGCCGCTCGAATCGCGTCGCCTCCGATGTCGCCCGAGGATGCCGGATGGCGCAAGCCGAACCGGGCGGATCGGCCGTGAATCCGGCGGCGCGACGATGCTCAGGGGAGCCCCCGGGCCTGCGATCGCGCCCGGGTCAGGCGGAACTCGATCGCCCCCGTTTCGCCCCCGTGGGCGCCGGCCGGGTGCGTGAGCCGCGCGCGAATCGCGGCCGCCAGAGCGGACACCTCGGCCCCGAGCGCGGCGAAGCGTCGACGCGGCACGACCTCGAAGGTCAGCGCCACCAGGGTCTCCGTGCCCACCTCGATGGTTCGTGCGACGCCCGGATGGCGCGGCAGCACCGCTCCGACACCGTAGGTCACCGTGCCCCGGCGGATCGCCTCCGCCGAGCCGGAGGTCGGGCGCAGCGTCGCCGCGCCGGCGAGGATCCGCACCGCACCTTCCCCCGTCGTCGGCTCGAGCCGTATGCGGATGCCGGGCGAAGCGAGCATCAGCCCGTGCCGCAAACGGTGGCGCGGCGGCGGGACGATCGGCGTATCGGGGAAGGTGATGTCGAAATGGCGCAGGATCTCGTCGATGTCGTGAAGGTGCAGTCGAGCTTCGTCGCGATCGATCAGAGACTGCACCTCGTGTCCGTCGGCGTCGCCGATCACACCGCGCCGCGGCCGGGGGAGGCCGGTCGCCGGGTCGGGTCGCCACAGGACGAGCGTATAGGAATCGGAGGGGATCTGCTGGATGATCGCGGCGATGTGGGCGCGGTCGAGCCGACGCGGCGGGCGCCCGGGGGCGACCATCCTCTCCGTCGTCTCCACCTCGTTCACCGACCGGACGTCGTTCGGCTGTCCCGTTTGCATCTCCACCTCTCGCCCGCGAACTCTAAGCGGAGTGCCCGGACAACGGGAGCCGAACCGGCCGAATTCGGCGAAATTGAACGATTCGCGGTTAATGCGCGGCGGCGACGGGTGCCGCGCCGCGGCCGCTCGCGCCGACGGTGGGCATCATCGTCATCACCATGACGGTGAAGAACGCCAGATTGGTCGACTTGCTGGAGAGGCCCGTCGACGCCGACATCACCACCACGAAGAAGGCGACCGGCCACAGGCTCGCCCGCGAGGTGGCGCGCACCAGTTCGAAGAGATAGGCGCCGAGCGCGGAGAGGAGCAGCAGCGCCGGGATCAGGCCGTAGAAGGCGACGAAGGCGACTTCGGTGCTCTCGATGCCGATGGTGATGCCCCAGGTCCGCTGCGCCTGGATCATCAGGTCCGGCGGCGGTCCGAACAGGAACTCCTCCCAACCGAGATCGGCGAAGATGCGGAACATGGCGATACGCGTTCCCGCGCTTCCCGAGTCGTCGGAGAAGCGCTGGATCAACCGGTCGGCCGCCCCGGCGTCGACGGCGACGATCGCCACCACGGCGAGAACCGTCACCGCCGCCACCGCCATCGCCGCATCGGTCAGCGTGAAGCGCCGGCCGGCGAGCACCCGCGATGCACCGAGAGCGCCGGCCATCGCCACGATCGCGAAGGCGAGGATCATCGCCACGCGCCCGCCGAACGCGACCAGCGCCGCCGACGCCAGGGACATCGCCGCGATCCGCAGCAGGAGCGGCATCGACCGACCGCCTCCCGTCGCCGTCATCACCAGCCAGCAGCCGGTGGCGAAGGCGTTGTTGAGCGGATGGCCGAGGATCGCCGTCGACCGCCAATCGTGGATGATCGTGCCGTCGACGTCGTACATCGGCGTCAATCGCCACCCGGTGAAGTATTCGACGAGGCCGACGATCGCGTTGACGGCGAAGAACAGATGCAGCGCCGTGCCGATCGGACGCCGCGAAGCCGGATCGAGAGCGCCGATCGCCACGAACACCAGGATCGGCAGGACGAAGGTGTCGATGATCGCCGACAGCGGCAGATGTTGGACCAGCGCGGTGTGGACGAACACCAGCACCACGGCGGCGCCCAGCGCGATCACGCCGGGATGATCGACGGCGATCTCCGCCGCTCGGTGCCCCGCTCCACCGCCTTCGATCATCGCCGCGACGACCGCCGCGACGGCGAACCAGGTCGCCGGATGGATCTTGGTGACGAACGACCCGCCCGAGACGGCGTAGGGAACCCCGAGGGCGACCAGCGCCATCGCCGAGATCATCGCCATCGCCGCCACGCTCGCCCACACCAGCCACGTCGTCACCCGGCCGGCCGTCGTCGGCCGCGCGCGAGGCGCGGACGAAAGGACGGGGAGGGGTCTGACCGGCGAGAAGGCGAGACTCACGGGATCGGCTCTCGGTGACGGGACGGGTCGATACGCGATCGGCCCGTTGCGGCTTTCGTGACGTCCCATCCGACACCGCGACCGGTGGAGAACCGGTATGCGCCGCGTGCGATCTCCGGACATGGTTGATCGATGGTTGCCGCCACCGGGATCGGCTGAAGTCCGCCGAAACATCGCCTCCCCGCGTCGTCGCCACGGCACGTTTCGACGTCCTTCGGGATGGTTCACAATTCGTCACCGAAATCGATAAAATTGTAAGTATCCGACCTGATCTCCATTAACCGAGAGATTGGGAAAGACTTTAAAATTCGATATGAATTGCCTAGCTTCTCGGAGATCGGGCGGGGTGGCGGTGGAGAACCTCATCCACTCCTCGAGAGGTGGCGCCGTGACGACTTTCGCACTCGAGTCTGCCGTGGAGAAGAAGACACACCAGGTCGGTCCCGGCGTCGCTCGGATCGATTCCTGGCGGATCAACGTGCCCGACGAGGCCTGGCTGATCGAACGCATCGTCCAGGATGCCGGCGAGGGCCGTGGCGGGACCGTCTTCACCATCAATCTCGACCATCTCCACAAATTGCGCCACGACGCGGCCTTCCGCGCCGCCTACGAACGCGCCACCTACGTCACCGCCGACGGCATGCCGGTGGTGTTGCTGGCGCGCTCGACCGGGGTCGACATCGAACGCGTCACCGGCGCCGATCTGGTGCTTCCGCTGTGTCGCGCCGCCGCCGCCGTCGGCATCGCAGTCTATTTCTACGGCACCCGCACGGAGATCCTCGATCGCGCCGTCGAGCACCTGCGTCATGAGATCCCCGGCCTCCGGGTCTCCGGCGTCGAAGCGCCGCCGATGGGCTTCGACCCGCACGGTGAAGCGGCGCGCGAAGCGGCCGAACGGATCGCCCGATCCGGCGCCGGCATCTGTTTCGTCGCCCTCGGCGCGCCGAAGCAGGAACTCTTCGCCAACGCGGCGCTGACCTGGTCGGAAGGCGTCGTCTATCTCGGCGTCGGCGCGGCGCTCGATTTTCTCGCCGGCGAACGCCGGCGCGCACCACACGCGATGCAGCGCATCGGCCTCGAGTGGGCCTGGCGCACCGCTCAGGAACCGCGCCGCCTGCTGCCGCGCTACCTGAAATCGGCGGTGTGGCTGTTCGGATACCTGTTGCGCTCGACGCTCGGCATCACCCGCGACGGCCCCCTCCCGCCGGAGGTCACGGTCGAACCGCGGTCGAAGTCGAAGATCGTCGCGCCGGCGCCGCTCTCCGCCCCTCGGAGGTGAAACGATGACTTCGCATCGGCTGTGCCTGATCCACCCGACCGACCCGCGCATCGAGCCTGCGGGCGCCGTCGAGACCCGGCTGAATGCCGTCCTGTCGGCGCTGCCCTCGGACTTCTCGGTTCTCTTCGTCGGCACCGACCACGTCGGTGATCTCCGCCCCGGCACCGGTGCGGCGATCTCGGTGGCCGGCCGATCGGTCGACTTCCTGCCGGTGCGCCGCAGCGGCTCGGGGTCCTTCGCCGCCGGATTGATGCGTCATCTCTCCGCGGTGCGCACCGCCGCGCGCGCCGAGGTCGCCTCCGTTTCGGTGCACGACTTCACCTGGGTGCCGCTCGCCCGTCTCGTCGGCCGGCCGATCGTGCTGGTGGTCCACGCCGATCCGCACGCCGGTGCGATCGCCGGGCGTGTGCCGCTGCGGACGGCGCTGCGCGAATCGCTGGCGCTGCGAGTGGCCGACCGTGTGGTGGCCTGCGACCCGGGGTTCGCCCGCCGGTGTCGCGATGCCCATCCGACGATCGCCGCCAAGACCGAATTGCTGGCTCTTCCCGTCGGCGAAGAGGCCTCGACCGTCTCACTCTTCGACGGCGACGTACAGGTCGCCCGCCTGTGGGAACGCCATCGCCGGCTCTTCGACGCCCACGCCGTCCGGCGCGGCCTGCACGCCGCCGCCTGATCCCTCACGCTTCGGACGTCGCGACGATCTCGTTCACCAGTCGCTCCCATTCGCCGAACCCCTTTTCGAAGGAGTAGGTCTCGGCACGGGCGAACCGCGGTCGTGGATCGCCGGGGTCGGCGAGCGCGATGTCGATGCCGGCCGCCAGCGACGCCGGATCTTCGACCGGCACGAGACGCCCGAAGCGCCCGCCGTCGAGGATCTCCGTCGGTCCGGTGCAGGCGGTCGCCACGATCGGCAGCCCGTGCGCCAGCGCCTCGACCAGCACCATGCCGAAGGCCTCGGTCCGCGACGGCACGGCGAGGACCCGCGTCTGCCGGTAGAGCGCCCGGACGTCGTCCACCTGTCCGAGGAAGGTGACGCGATCGGCGATGCCGAGATCGCGGGCCTGACGGGTCAGTTTCGCTCGCTCGCCGCCGTCGCCGGCGATCACCAGCCGCGCGCCGGGACGCTTCACCCGAGCGAAGGCGTCGATCAGCACGTCGACGCCCTTCTCGTGGCTGAGCCGCCCGGCCGCCAGCACCACGTCCGGTCGCACGGCGAGATCGGCGGCGGTGGACGCCGCGTCGCCGAGATCGATGGTGGCGGGATTGTAGATGCGCAGCGTCTTCGCCGGGTCGGCGCCCCAGCGTTCGATCAGTTCTCGCCGCAGCCCGTCGGAGACGGTGACGATCCGCGCCGCCCGCCGGTTCATCGCCGGCATGCCCCAATAGGCGAGTTTGGCGAGCCGGCCGGTCAGGTACTCCTGGAAGCCGTGGTAGGAGACGACGACCGGCGTCCGCGTCCCCGCCAGCGCCGACGCCGCCACCAGCTTGACGCAGGATCCCGAGATGGCGGCCAGCGCCACGTCCGGCCGGAACTCGCGCAGGATGTCGGCGAGCCGCCGTGTCGCGCGCAGATGACCGGAGCCGAGGATGACGACCCGCGGGTTCGTCGGATCGGCGAACGACGGGCGTCCGCCGTCGAGATCGATCGCCAGGACGACCTCGTCGCCGCGCGCCGCGAAACGATCGGCCAGCGTCGCCCACACCCGTTCCGCCCCGCCGCCGCCGAAGGCGCGGGTGGTGAACAGCAGTCTGAGGCGGCGTCGCGTGGTCATGATCGGCCGGCTCACTCACGCTCTGCGTTTCCGGCCCGGGCCGGTCGTCCTGAAACCAATACATTCGGAAAATGAACGGAAATTCCATGACGCTCGAGAATCGTCCCTGCCTCACCAGTCTCACACGATTCGCCTCGACCGATCGACCCGCGGATGTCGGGGGATCCGCCGCGGATCGGCGCGGCCTCGCGCCGGGTCGCGGTCCGAGATCCGACGCTTCGATCTCGAAGCGCCGATCTGTGCGAAGGCGAACATGGTTAACGATTTGTTGAAGGCTTTGGCTTCATCTGGGGCGTGGGATTTCCGAAGACCTTGTTCGTTTCTCGTACGGTCTCCTCGTCGATCGGGTCGCCGGTCGCAACACGTCGAACTCTCCCGACATCGCCGCCGAGATGGCCGCGGATGCCGGGCCGAACGGTGGGATCGCATGTCCGGGGTACCCCTCGAGCAACGCACGGTCGCCGCGACGGCGTCCGCCGTCCCGGGTGACGAGGCGACCGCCGTCGACCTCGCCGTGGTCGGCCGGCTGCTCGCCCGGCGCTGGTGGCTCGTCGCCCTGATCACCGCGCTCTTTCTCGGTCTCGCCGGCGCCTACGTCGTCCTCGCGCCCAAGACCTGGCGCGCCGCCACCCGCGTCCTGCTCGATCCGCGCGACAAGCAACTCGTCGGCTCCGACGTCAACAAGCCGCAATATTCGATCGAAGCCGGTTGGGTGGAGACCCGGGTCGAACTGGTGAAGTCCTTCGGCAATCTCGCCGCGGTGGTGAAGAAGGAGGGGCTCGCCGCCGATCCCGAGATCGTCGGGGCGAACGCCGCCGACCTCGGCCCCGAGGCGCTCGACGCCCGCGCGGTGCGCAATCTCGCCGAGATGGTGGTGGTCGAGCGGCCGAAGGAGAACAACATCGTCGACGTCACCGTCACGACGAAGTCGGCGGAGAAGTCGGCGCGCCTCTCCCAGGCGGTCGCCGAGGCCTTCGTCGCCGGTCTCGCCCAGGCCAAGGTCGCCCAGATCGAGCAGGCCAACGCGCTTCTGTCGCGTCAGGTCGAGACCATGCGCCAGAAGATGATGGAGGCCGAGGCCAAGGTCGAAGAATACAAGCGCGCCAACGGCATCGCCGTCACCCGCGGCAACCTCGTCGACGAGGAGACGCTGCGCCAGTTGAACGAAGGCCTCGTCGCCGCGCGCCAGAAGGCCCAGGACGCCAAGGAGCGTTGGGACAAGCTGAAGCAGGTCCTCAAGTCCGGCGAGATCCAGTTTCCCGCCGGTCTCGACGGTGTCGGCTCTTCGGTTCTGTCTCGGCTGAAGATCGAAGCGGCGCTCGCCGCCAAGCGCCGCACCGAGGTCGAGCAGGACTACGGTCCGCTCCATCCCAAGGCGCGCGCCGCCGCCGCCGAGATGGACCGCGACAGGGCGCTGATCCTCGATCAGGTGAAGTCGCTCACCGCCACCGCCGAGATGGACTACCAACTCGCCCGCGCGGCCGAGGACAACGTCCGCAAGAACCTCGATCGCGCCCAGGCCCGCCTCGCCGACAAGGGCGAGGCCACCGTCGCCCTGCAGGAGCTGGAGAACGAGGCGCTGGCCCGCCGCGAACTCTACAAGTCCTTCGTCTCCCGCATGGAGGAGACGCATCTGCAGAAGTCGACCCAGATCTCCGACGCGACCATCGTCTCGCCGGCGCAGGTGCCGTTGAAGCCCTATTCACCGCGGGTCGCGATCATCCTCGGTCTCGCCCTGCTCGCCGGTCTCGGCTCCAGCATCTCGGCGGCGTTGCTGCGGGGGCGCCGCGACGTCGCCGCCCTCCTCGCCGAGCGCCGTCGCGAAAGCGCCTCGGTCGAACCTCCCGTCGCGCGCCGGCTCGCCGCGGTGATCCCGGAGGATGTCGCTCCCGCCGCCGCTCCCACCTTCGCGGACGACCCCGTCGCCGAGCCGCCGCCGACGTCCGACCCCGATACCGAGCTCCGGGCCGAGCCGGCGCCCACGACGACCGCGCCCACGGCCGAGCCGCCGTCGCGCCCCGTCCGCGCCTCGGTCGAGCCGGTCCGGGTCGATCTCGCCCTCACGCCCGAACGCATCGCCCGTCTCGGCGGCCTCGCCGAAGGCGGCGGCGCGGTGATCGACGCCTTCGTCGTCGCCCCCGACGGCCGCACCGACGTCGCCGGCCTCGCCGGCCTGCGCCGTCTCGCCGCCGAACTCGGCGAAGGCCTGCCGCGGGTCCGTGTCCTCTTCTCCAATTCGGTTCCGACCCCGATCGTCGCCGCCCTCGCCCATGGCTTCGCCCGCGCCGAGGCGGTGCGCGGCGCGTCGATGATGGTGATCGATCTCGCCGCCGACCCGTCGCCCTTCGACGAGGCCTTCGAGCGGGCCGCGCCGATCGCCCGCTCGCGCCGGCGCCGGGTCGAGAGCGGCTTCGACGTGCGCGTCGACGAACACGGCGTCGGCTTCGCCCGCCCGTCCGACGATCTCGCCGCCGCCGGACCGTCGCGCCGCGCCGGTCGCCTCGCCGATTTCGTCGCCGCGGCGATGCGCGATCACGACGGCGTGGTGCTGCATCTCGGCGGATCGCCGTCGGCCGCCGTGCTCTTCGATGCGGCCGAGGTCGCCGATCACGTCACCCTGGTGGTCGACGACAAGGATCTCGGCGGTCGCCGCGTCGCCGGCGAGATCGACGTCATGCGGGGTCTTCTGCCCCACTTCGACGGCATCGTCGTCCTCCGGGTCGCCGACGGATCGTCCTCGCACCGCGACGATCGCCGTCGTTCCCGTCGCGCCTGAGAGCGACGGGCATCGGACAGGGCCGTCGGCATGAAGTCGTCGCCACCGCCGGGGCCGCGCCGGCGGCAAGGGAGAGGGACCGCGTGATCTTCGTCGACCACACCCATCTCGGCCGCACCGTGACCGGGCTCGAGCGCATCACTCTGGAACTCTTCGCCGCCGACGCGCTGGCGCCGTTGAAACTCCATCCGATCACCGCTTCGGGCACCGCCGGTCTGATCTTCGCCCAGCAGGTGACGATCCCGGCGCGTCTCCTCGCCACGCCCGGATCGATCCTGCTGGCGCCGGGCTTCCCGCCGTCGATTCCCGCCTCGCTCTTCGGCGCCCGCGTCGTGCCCTACGTCCACGACTGCTTTCTCCTCACGCGTCCGCAGGATCTGAACCGCCGCGCCGCCCTCTACATGGCACCGGCCTTCCGCCGCGCGGTGACGACCTTGCCCTGGTTCCTGGTCAATTCGCGCACCACGGCGACCGAACTGCGGGCCTTCTGTCGCCCCGACGCCGAGATCACCCTCTACCGCCCCGAAGTGCGCGACGTCTTCGCCATCGGCGCCGAAGCCGCCGCCCGCGCCGCCGCCGCCCGCCGGGTGCAGCGTGGCGGGCGCCTCGATCTGATCGCGCTCGGGACCGTCGAGCCGCGCAAGAACCTCCTCGCCGCCGCCGCGATCGTCGAAGCGCTGCGCACCCGATACGGCTGGGACGCCTGCCTCCACGTCGTCGGCCGGCCGGGATGGGGTGGTGAAGCGGATCGCCTGAAGGATCGCCCCGGCGTGGCGATGCACGGCTATCGCGGGCCGCAGGAGGTGCGCGATCTCCTCGCGAGCGCCCACGTCTTCCTCTCCACCTCGCACGACGAGGGGCTCGGTCTGCCGCTGCTCGAGGCGCAATACGCCGGGCTGCCGGTGGTGGCGCCGGACAAGCCGGTGTTCCGCGAGGTGCTCGACACCTCGGGCGAATTCGTCGATCCGTCCGATCCGGCCGCCGCCGCCGAGGCCATCGACCGGCTGGTCACCCGCCCCGACGTCTTCCTCACCGCCGCCGCCGGCGCCATGGCCAACGTCGAACGTTGGAACGCCGCCGCGCGCGGTGATCGCGGGGCGCTGATCGAACGGTTGGGGCGGTGGTCGAACTGAAACCGGAACTCCGCGTCAAGCGACGCGCGCGGTCCTCGCATCGTGGGCGCGCACCATCTTGGCGACGCAGGGCTCGATGTTCGCGGCCCCCGATTCGGAAGCGGCGATGCAGGCGCGGATGCGCGGATCCGTGCGCATCATCCGATCGGCCTCCTCCGAGGTCAGACCCTGGAGAAGGGGGCAACGAGTCGGATCGAATCTGTGGGTCGTCCCGTCTCCGATCTGTTCACCGCACATGAACACCCCTCCGATGCGCCTGAAGGTCGCGCCACGTGCGTACGCGACCATCGATCCGGATGCCGGCCTTTTTGGCATGATGAGTACGTCTTGATCAACCGGCTTCGGTGTCGCTCTGTCGTTTTGCGGATGACGAACCGTGAATAGCGGCGGCTCGGCCTCCCGATTCACGACGAACGGCAGGTCGAAGGATCCGTCACGAGTCGCAGGACGGTTCCCTGTGCCGCCGGTTCGACCGGGTTCTTCGTATCCCTGCGTGAATTCGTCTCGACTTTCGACGGACTGTTCTCTCCCCGAGGAAGAACGTCGACGAGAAATTCGCTGAAACGGGTGGTACGGCTCACCATTCGTCTATCGAGCACGGATGATCTCGCGGTCGTCTCCGTCTCAGGAAATTTGTCCGACTTGACTACTATCAAGTACGTATCGGGAAAAGGCGCGCAATGTTCGTCTCGGATAACGATCTCGAACGGGTCGGGATCCATCGGATTGCCCTGAATGACTGTTCGCGGCATCGGCGCTCTCGGTGAGAGCTTCGATGCCGCGCTTTTTTTGCTGCGGTGCCACCTCGTCCATGGTGTGAAACACCGAGATTACCAAATATCAAGGCTTCGAAATCTCGCCCTCGGCATCGTCCACTCGGAGCTGATCCGATCAGAACGGGGGACTCTATGTTCGACGCGCTCACCAAATCAGCGGCGCGAAACATCTTCTACGGGGGGTCGCTCGCCTTCCTGTTGATCTTCGTTTCGCTGACCGCCCAGAGCCACTACTACGTGGTCAATACCTCGACCGCCAAGGCGCCGATCACCGACGGCGTCGTGCTCGGTAAACACGTGTGGGAGAAGAACTCCTGCATCAACTGCCACACCCTGCTGGGTGAAGGCGCCTACTTCGCGCCGGAACTCGGCAACGTCTTCGTCCGCTACGGCGGCGACAAGGATCCGGCGGCGGCTCGCGAGACGATCAAGGCCTGGATGAAGGCCCAGCCGACCCACATCGAGGGCCGGCGTCAGATGCCGCAGTTCAATCTCTCCGAGAAGGAACTCGACGGCCTCGTCGACTTCTTCGCCTGGGTTTCGAAGATCGATACTCAGAATTGGCCGCCCAAGGTCTCGGGCTGAGGGAGGGGGATGAAGTCATGAAATACGAAAGCCAGAAGGTGGCGCTCGCCTACTTCATCGTCGCGCTCGCCCTTTTCGCCGTCCAGGTGACCGTCGGCCTGATCGCCGGCTACGTCTACGTCGCGCCGAACTTCCTGTCGGAGCTGTTGCCCTTCAACATTCTCCGCATGCTGCACACCAACTCGCTGATCGTGTGGTTGCTGCTCGGCTTCTTCGGCGCCGCCTACTATCTCGTTCCGGAAGAATCCGAGACCGAGATCCATTCGGTCAAGCTCGCCTACATCCAGCTCGCGATCCTCGTGGTCGGCGCGCTCGGTGCGGTGATCGGCTACGTCTTCCGCATCCACGAAGGCCGCGAGTTCCTCGAGCAGCCGCTCTGGGTCAAGCTCGGCATCATCGTCGGTGCGCTGATCTTCCTCTTCAACGTCTCGATGACGGTGTTGAAGGGCCGCAAGACCGCGATCACCAACGTCCTGCTCCTCGGCCTGTGGGGCATCGCCATCTTCTTCCTGTTCTCGCTCTACAATCCGTCGAACCTCTCGGTGGACAAGATGTACTGGTGGTACGTCGTCCATCTGTGGGTCGAGGGCGTGTGGGAACTGGTGATGGCCGCGGTGCTCGCCTTCCTGATGCTGAAGATGACCGGCGTCGACCGCGAGGTGATCGAGAAGTGGCTCTACGCCATCGTCGCCCTGTCGCTCTTCACCGGCCTGCTCGGCACCGGCCACCACTACTACTGGATCGGCACGCCGTCCTACTGGCAGTGGATCGGCTCGATCTTCTCGAGCCTCGAAGTGCTGCCCTTCTTCGCCATGGTGCTGTTCACCTTCAACATGGTGTGGAAGCGTCGGCGTGAGCATCCCAACAATGCCGCGCTCCTGTGGGCGCTCGGCTGTGCGGTGCTCGCCTTCTTCGGCGCCGGCGTGTGGGGCTTCATGCACACCCTGCACGGCGTGAACTACTACACCCACGGCACCCAGGTGACCGCGGCCCACGGCCATCTCGCCTTCTTCGGCGCCTACGTCTCGCTGAACCTGGCGATCATGACCTACGCCATGCCCTACCTGCTCGGCCGTCAGCCCTACAACCAGGTGCTCAACATGCTGAGCTTCTGGGTGATGTCCTCGGCCATGGCCTTCATGACCTTCACGCTGACCTTCGCCGGCGTGGTGCAGACCCATCTGCAGCGCGTCCTCGGCCAGGGCTACATGGAGGTTCAGGACCAGATGACGCTCTTCTACGTCCTGCGCCTCGGTTCCGGCGCGGTCGTCGTCATCGGTGCGCTGATGTATCTGTGGTCGATCTTCGGACCGGTGAAGCCCGAGCTCGTCTCGCGCGACGCCAACGCCGCCCCGGCCGAATGACGTGATCCCGACGGGGACGGGATCACCCGCCCCCGTCGATCCTATCGGTCGCACGCCCTCGGACGGACCCCGGCCGAGGGCGTGTGCACGACAGACACGAGAATGGACCGGAGATGGATCCGATGAACGCCCCGCTCGCCGGCGAGACCGGCCGGCCCACCGCCGATGTCCCGTACTATCGTCCGGTCGGCGACGAATGCGCCATCTTCGAGCGCGCCTTCCGCCTGCGCCTGCCGCTGCTCCTCAAGGGACCGACCGGTTGCGGCAAGACCCGCTTCGTCGCCCACATGTCGGCGCGGCTCGGGCTGCCCCTCCACACGGTCGCCTGCCACGACGATCTCACCGCCGCCGACCTCACCGGCCGCTATCTCCTCAAGGGCGGCGAGACGGTGTGGGCCGACGGTCCGCTCACCCGCGCCGTCCGCTCCGGCGGCGTCGCCTATCTCGACGAGGTGGTCGAGGCGCGCAAGGACGTCACCGTGGTTCTCCACCCGCTGACCGACGACCGGCGCATCCTGCCGCTCGAGCGCACCGGCGAGGTGCTGACCGCGCCCGCCGACTTCATGCTCGTGGTCTCCTACAACCCGGGCTACCAGAATCTGTTGAAGTCGCTGAAGCCTTCGACTCGCCAGCGCTTCCTGGCGATCGAGTTCGACTATCCGAAGCCGCTCGTCGAGGCCGAGATCGTCGCCGCCGAATCCGGTCTGGCGCTGGACAGGTGCCGCCGCCTCGTCGACCTCGCCGGCCGCCTGCGCGGCCTCAAAGGTCAGGACCTCGAGGAGGGCTGCTCCACCCGCCTCGTCGTCTACGCCGCCTCTCTGATCCACGACGGTCTGAAGACCGAGGACGCCATCGAAGTGGCGATGATCGAACCGCTCTCCGACGACCGCGACGTCAAGCAGGGCCTGCGCGATCTCGTCTCGGCGGTGTTCGGCTGAGGGGGAGGGGATCTCCCGCCCCGGCGCGCCGACGGCGCGACCCCTTCTCCCCTCGCGGGAGACGGTGGCCCGCAGGGCCGGATGAGGGGGCGCCGCGTAGCGGCATCGGGGAAGACCCGCGAGGACGCGGTATGCGCCGAGGGGCCGAGACCCCTCATCCGCCCTTCGGGCACCTTCTCCCGCAAGGGGAGAAGGAAGAACCGGCCTCCGGCCGGAGACGTCGGGTCTGGTGCGACGGGGATGGTCCGGCGCGACCCGCGAGGGGAGGGGACCCCGATGGACTGGCATGCCTTGTTCGAGCCCGAGGAGACCGTCGGCCGGTTGTGGAACCGGCTGGTCGGCGAGAAGGCGACGCTGCCGCGTCACGACGAGGCGGCGGTTCCCTTCGCCGCGGTGTCGCGCTCGATCGGCGTCGTCTTCCGCGGTCTCGGCGGCCTCGCCTCGGTCGAGATCAAGGCGGCCGAGGACGCCGTCTCCACCCATCGCCTGTCGTGGCGCCAACGTCTCGCCCGCGACGACGAGCGGGTGACCGCGGCGCGCTTCACCGGCGAGGCGCTGTTGCTGCCGGCCGAGATCGCCCTCTTCCCCGAGACCGACCTCAACCGCGCCCTCTATCTGTGGCTCGCCGGCTGGGCGGTGGCGGCGGCCGAGGTGCCGCTCGACAAGGCCTGGGATCCGCTCGCCCGCGACGTCGCTCGGCTGCGCCACGCCCACCGCGCCACCCTCCTCACCGTCGAACGCTTCCCCGGCCTCGCCCGCTTCTGGTCGATGCTCGCCGCCGCGACCCTCGCGGCGCGGCCCGACCGCCGCCTCACCGCGACCGAGGCCGCGGTCGAGGCCGTGGTGACCCATCTCCTCGGCCGCCCGGCGCCGACCGCCGATCCGCTGCGTCTCGCCGAGCTGGTGACCGATGCCAGCCTGCCGCTCGATCGCCTCCTCGGGCCGGGCGACTACAAGCCCTATCTGCCGGTGGCGCTGTGGGGCGACTTCGATCCGACCCGCACCGCCCGCTCCGGCGAGCGCTCCGACGACGGTACCGACGCCGGGTCCGGCAAATCGGACGGTGGCGAGAAGAAGTCCCGCCGCGCCAAGCGGAAGAAGAGCGATCAGGTCGAGCGCCCCGACGCCTTCTTCATGCACCGCTTCGACAAGATCCTGTCCTGGGCCGAGTTCCTCAACCTCCACCGCGACGTCGAGGACGACGAGGAGGAGCAGGCCAAGAAGGCGATGGACGATCAGGACGAGATCGGCCTCGCCCGCATCACCAAGAAGGCGGCGACCAAGCTCGCCTTCGATCTCGATCTCGCGCCGGAAGAAGTCGCCGGCGACAGGCTTGCCGGCCGCCACACCTATCCCGAATGGGATTGCCGCAAGGGCGTCTATCTGCCCGATCACACCTCGGTGCTCGCCGGCCTCGCCGAACCTGCGGCGGAGGACACGTGGAAACTCGACGCCGGCGCCCGTCGTCGCATCCGCGAGGTCAAACGCCGCTTCGAGGCGCTGACCGCCGGCCGCGTGCGCCACCGCGCCCAGGTCGACGGCGCCGAACTCGATGTCGACGCCGTGGTGCGCTCGACCGCCGACCTGCGTGCCTGCGGCGAGGGCTCTGACCGCGTCTTCGAACAGGTGCGGACGACCGAACGAGATCTCGCCGTCACCGTGCTGGTCGACACCTCGCGCTCGACCGAGAGCTACGCCGACGACCGGCCGGTGATCGAGGTCGAGAAGGAGGCGCTGATCGCCTTCACCGAAGGGCTCACCGCCATCGGCGACGCCCACGAGATCCTGTCCTTCTCGTCGCTGAAACGTAGCCGGGTGAGGGTCGAGACGCTGAAGACCTTCGAGGAGCCGCTCTCCGCCACGGTCAAGGCGCGCATCGGCGCCATGCGGCCGGGCCACTACACCCGCCTCGGCGCCGCCATCCGCCACGCCACCGTGGGGCTTGCGAAACGCCCCAACCGTCGCCGCCTGTTGATCGTGCTGACCGACGGCAAGCCCAACGACCTCGACCACTACGAGGGCCGCTTCGGCATCGAGGACAGCCGCAAGGCGATCGAGGAAGCGCGCGCCCAAGGCTGCTCGGTCTTCGGCATCACCGTCGACAAGGAGGCCCGCGCCTACATCCCCCGCATCTTCGGCGCCAACGGCTTCGCCGTCATCGGCCGCCCGGGCAAATTGGCCGAAGCGCTGCCGGTGCTCTACCGCCACGTCGTGGGGGTGTGAGGGGAGGGGCTCACCCCGCCCCGAGTCGCGCCAGGACCTCGCCCGGTATGCCGTAGATGCGCACCGCATCGTCGTGGCGACGGAAGCCGATCATCTCACGCTGGACGAAATAGGCCCACACCGCCTGCGCCGCCTCGCGCAGCAAGGCATCCCGCACTTGCATCGGTCCGTCGCAGACGGAAAGCGCGGCGAGGCTCTCCTCGACCCGCCGGCCGGCGCGGCCCAGCGCCGAGGCCTGTTCGCCGGCGATCTCGTAGTCGAGCGCCACCATACCCTGTGGTGGCAGACCGGTAGGCGCGGAGCGGCCGGGTGGGCGGAGCGACATGGGTTTCCCTTCTCCCGTCCCGTGGCGCGCGATGGTGCGAAGAGGGCAGCATGCCCCGTCGTGCCCGCCGCGCAAAGTCTCGGCCCTGGAAAGGAGCGATGCCGAGCCGCGGCGAACCGGGCGCGGCGCGGCCGAAACGCTCGGGAGCGGCGCGGGGGGGGGCGCCGTGTCCTGTCCGAGATGCCTGCGTGAAGAGCCCGCCGGGACCGGGCTGATGCGGATGGTCGGAGTGGCAGGATTTGAACCTGCGACCCCCTCGTCCCGAACGAGGTGCGCTACCAGACTGCGCTACACTCCGTGACCGCGAGGCGCTGTATAGCGACCGAGCCCCGCCCCCGCAAGCCCGTTTTTCCAAGTCCGGCAATCCTGTGGACGGAGACACCGGTCGCTTTCCGCCGGCGCCGTGCCCCGCCGCGGAATTCCGGCCGCTGCGCACGCGCCGCAGGCGACCGTCGGGCCGGCTCCGCCTTCCGCGAACGCCGTCCGGCCGGCCGCGCGTCCGCCGTCACGCGGCGTCGCCGCCGCCTCGCCCCCCTGTTGCTCGCCTCGGGCTAAGTCGATATAGGAACCGCGCTCGATGATCCGCCCCGGCGGATGCGTCGTTGGGGCGTCGCCAAGTGGTAAGGCAGTGGATTTTGATTCCACCATTCGCAGGTTCGAATCCTGCCGCCCCATCCAGTCTCTCGAGATCGACGACGAAGCAGCGACACAACCCGGAGCACGTGAAACGCGTGTTGCGCGGACTCATGCGTGAGCGTCGAATGGCTCCCGTTCTTCGATCGGGAGGCCGTCCGTGTTTCCGCTTCGGGGTCTGGTCGCCGTCGCCGCCGTCCTGACGCTCACCGTCGTGGACGCCGAGGCGCGCTGCGTCCTCGATCCCACCCCGTGCCGGGGCTGCGGCTGCAAGGGTGGTCCCGGCTGGCGTCACATCGCCAGCGGGCGCTGCGTCGGTTTCCGCGATCTCGCGGCGAAATGCGGCGATCCTCCCTCGCCGAAGCTCTGCGTCTTCGAGAACGCCCCCGGCACCGGCGCCAATCGCGATTGCGCGCTCGCCCCCGCCGTGCCGCCGCCCGACGACGAGCCACCGCGGTGAAATCTCGCCTCGCTCCGAGCTGCCCGCGATTTCGGCGATGCCTCCCTTGCCCCCCGACGGCTTCCGCGCCACCTTCCCGACATGGCGCCTACGCCTTTTCGATCGCTTCTCTCGCGGGTGCGTCCCTGCTATCAGAGCGCGGTCATTCTGTCGCACCCGATGCGCGCCCCTCGATCCATCGGAAGGGTCACTCATGTCGATGCTCGAATCCTATCGTGCCCATGTCGCCGAACGCGGTGCTCTCGGCATTCCGCCGCTGCCGCTCTCGGCCAAGCAGACCGAAGCGTTGATCGCGCTGCTCCGCGATCCGCCGAAGGGTGAGGAGGCCTTCCTCGTCGAACTGCTGACCCATCGCGTGCCCGCCGGCGTCGACGACGCGGCCCGCCTCAAGGCCGGCTTCCTCGAGGCCGTCGCCAAGGGCAAGGAGAAGAACGGGCTGGTTTCCCGCAAGCTCGCCACCGAACTGCTCGCCACCATGCTCGGCGGCTTCAACATCAAGCCGCTGATCGACCTGCTCGCCGACGGCGAAGTCGGCGCCGTGGCGGCCGAGGGTCTGAAGAAGACCCTGTTGATGTTCGACTACTTCCACGACGTGAAGGACCTCGCCGACAAGGGCAACGCCAATGCCGCGTCGGTCGTGCGCTCCTGGGCCGACGGCGAGTGGTTCACCTCGCGTCCCGAAGTGCCGCAGTCGATGAACGTCACCGTCTTCAAGGTGTCGGGCGAGACCAACACCGACGACCTGTCGCCGGCGCCCGACGCCTCGACCCGCCCCGACATCCCGCTGCATGCGCTGGCCATGCTGAAGAACCCGCGTCCGGGCATCACCCCGGACGAGCCGGGCGTCCGCGGTCCGGTGAAGCAGCTCGCCGAGCTCATCGCCATGGGCAACCCCGTCGCCTATGTCGGCGACGTCGTCGGCACCGGCTCGTCGCGCAAGTCGGCGACCAACTCCGTGCTGTGGTTCACCGGCGAGGACATCCCGTATGTCCCCAACAAGCGCTTCGGCGGCGTCTGCCTCGGCTCCAAGATCGCCCCGATCTTCTACAACACCATGGAAGACGCCGGCGCGCTGCCGATCGAACTCGACGTCTCCAAGATGGAGATGGGCGACGTCGTCGAGCTGCGCCCCTACGAGGGCAAGGCGCTCCTCAACGGCTCGGTGATCTCCGAGTTCAAGGTGAAGTCCGACGTGATCTTCGACGAGGTGCGCGCCGGCGGCCGCATCCCGCTGATCATCGGCCGCGGCCTCACCGCCAAGGCCCGCGAGGCCCTCGGCATGCCGGCCTCCGACCTCTTCCGCCTGCCGGCCGAGCCGGCCGACAGTGGCAAGGGCTTCACCCTCGCCCAGAAGATGGTCGGCCGCGCCTGTGGCCTGCCCGAGGGCAAGGGCATCCGCCCGGGCACTTATTGCGAGCCGAAGATGACCACCGTGGGGTCGCAGGATACCACCGGCCCGATGACCCGCGACGAGTTGAAGGACCTCGCCTGCCTCGGCTTCTCCGCCGATCTGGTGATGCAGTCCTTCTGCCACACCGCCGCCTATCCGAAGCTGGTCGACGTCCAGACCCATCACGAACTGCCGACCTTCATCTCCAACCGCGGCGGCATCGCCCTGCGTCCGGGTGACGGCGTCATCCACTCCTGGCTCAACCGTCTGCTGCTGCCCGACACCGTCGGCACCGGCGGCGACAGCCACACCCGCTTCCCGATCGGCATCTCCTTCCCGGCCGGCTCCGGCCTCGTCGCCTTCGCCGCTGCGACCGGCGTCATGCCGCTCGACATGCCGGAATCGGTGCTGGTGCGCTTCAAGGGCACCATGCAGCCGGGCGTCACCCTGCGCGACCTCGTCAACGCCATTCCGCTCGCCGCGATCAAGGAAGGCAGCCTGACGGTCGAGAAGAAGGGCAAGAAGAACGTCTTCAACGGCCGTATTCTCGAGATCGAAGGTCTGCCGGATCTCAAGGTCGAGCAGGCCTTCGAGCTCTCCGACGCCTCCGCCGAGCGCTCCGCCGCCGCCTGCACGGTGCGCCTGAACAAGGAGCCGATCATCGAGTACATGAACTCGAACATCGTGCTGATGAAGTGGATGATCGCCAACGGCTACCAGGATGTCCGCTCGCTCGAGCGTCGCATCAAGGCGATGGAAGCCTGGATCGCCGACCCGGTCCTGCTCCAGCCCGATGCCGACGCCGAATACGCGGCGGTGTTCGAGATCGACATGGATCAGATCAAGGAGCCGATCCTCGCCTGCCCGAACGACCCCGACGACGTCAAGACGCTCAGCGAGGTCGCCGGCGACAAGATCGACGAGGTCTTCATCGGCTCGTGCATGACCAACATCGGTCACTTCCGCGCCGCCGGTAAGATCCTCGCCGGCAAGTCGGACATCCCGACCCGTCTGTGGATCGCCCCGCCGACCAAGATGGACGCCATGATGCTGACCGAGGAGGGCTACTACGCCACCCTCGGCAAGTCCGGCGCCCGCATGGAGATGCCCGGCTGCTCGCTCTGCATGGGCAACCAGGCGCAGATCCGCAAGGGCTCGACGGCGCTCTCGACCTCGACCCGCAACTTCCCCAACCGCCTCGGCATCGACACCCGGGTGTACCTGTCCTCGGCCGAACTCGCCGCGGTCGGCGCGCTCCTCGGCAAGATCCCGACCACCGAAGAGTACATGGCGGCGGTCGGCGGTCTCGCCGGCAAGACCGCCGAGGTCTACCGCTACATGAACTTCGACCAGATCCCCGAGTTCGTCGAAGTGGCGGAGAAGGTCGCGGTCTGATCGCCGTACGATCGATTGATACCGAACTCACGAAGTTTCGACCTGTTCGAAACTTCGTGAGTGAAGGCAAGCGCGAACGCGCGTCGGCCGGTCAGGCCGTAACGCTCACGAAATTCGGACGTGTCCGAATTTCGTGAGCCCAGTATGAGATGACGCGAGCCGGGCGAGAGCCCGGCTCGTTTCGTTCGCGGGGCGAAGGGGGCGTCGTGTCGTTCGTCGGAGCCTCGATCGGCCCTTGCCGTTGCTCCCAATTCTGCCGTCATCCCCGGCGAGCGAAGCGAGGGAAGGGGATCCAAGGACGTCTCGCCCCCTCGAAGAGCCGCTGGATCCCCTTCCCCTCCGCTTCGCTTCGGCCGGGGATGACGGCTCGAGGTCTGGTCGAATGCCGGGGCGGTTCGGAGGCGGGCGGCACTTCGGTTCGATTGAAGCTTGGATCCCGTGCGGGTTCCACCCCACCTCCGTCCTCGACGCCGTCACACGACCCGACTATGGTGCGCGCCCCTTCACTCCGCCGCACCTCGTCGCGCCGTCTCGCGCCATCGGTCGGTCGTCGCCTCGAGGTCGCCATGCCGAAGCTCCCTCTCGCTCCAGCCCTCGGCCTCGACTTCGGCACCACCAACACCGTCGCCGCCCTCGTCGACCCGACCGCCCCCGGCGGCGCCCGCTCGATCCGCTTCCCCGACGGCGCCGAAACCCATTCGGTCTTCCGCTCGGCGCTCGACTTCTGGCCGGAGGGCAGGGGGCGCGAGCGCCACATCGCAGTGGAGGCCGGCCCCTGGGCCATCCGCCACTTCGTCGAGAGCCCGGAGGGCAGCCGCTTCCTCCAGTCGTTCAAGACCTTCGCGGCGAGCCCGTCGTTCCGCTCGACCAACGTCCACGGCAAGTCGTTCCGCTTCGAAGACCTGCTGGCGACCTTCCTCGGTCGCCTCGCCGATCACATCGACGCCGGCGATCTGCCGTTGCCCCGCCGCCTGATCGCCGGCCGTCCGGTCACCTATGCCGGCGCCGCCCCCGATCCGGCGGTCGCCGAGGCGCGTTACGACGCCGCCTTCGCCGCCGGCGGCTTCGACGAGATCCACTACGTCCACGAGCCCGTCGCCGCCGCCTTCTGGTTCGCCCGACGGCTCACCCGCGACGCCACCGTCCTCGTCGCCGACTTCGGCGGCGGCACCTCGGACTTCTCGGTGGTCCGCTTCACCGTCGGCGCCGACGGCGTGCGCGCCCATCCGCTGGCGAGTTCGGGCGTCGGCGTCGCCGGCGACGGCTTCGACTACCGCATCATCGACAGGGTGGTGTCGCCGAAGCTCGGCAAACACGCTCGCTACAAGAGCTGGGACAAGTGGCTCGACGTGCCGGCCCACTGGTTCACCAACTTCGCCCGGTGGAACCAGTTGGCGGTGATGAAGAGCCCCGAGACCATCCGTGAACTCGAGAAACTCGCCGCGTCCGCCGACGACCCGCAAGGTCTCGAGAAGCTGATCGAGATGATCGAGGACGACCTCGGCTGGCCGCTCTACAAGGCGGTGTCCGAGGTGAAGGCGGCGCTGTCGATGGCCGAGGAGGCGCGATTGGCCTTCCATCACGGCTCGATCCATATCGACGCGCGCGTCACCCGCGCCGACTTCGAGACCTGGATCGCCGACGACCTCGCTCGCATCGATGCGGCGGTCGACGCCGCGATCACCGCTTCCGGCGTCGCGCCGCGCGAGATCGACAAGGTGTTCCTCACCGGCGGCACCTCCTTCGTGCCGGCGGTGCGCCGCCTCTTCGTGAACCGCTTCGGCGAGGACCGTCTCGAGACCGGCGAACAACTCCTGTCGATCGCCTTCGGCCTCGCGTTGATCGGCGCGGAGGAGGACCTCGAGCGCTGGACCGTGCGCGAGACCGCCCGCGCCGCCTGATCGCTCAGCCGGCGCGGATCAGCGCCGCGATCGGCGCCGGCGTCACCGTCGTCGGTTGCTGGAACGGGTTGCCCTGGATCAGCACGATCGCCGCCGTTGGTCCCGCGGCGGCGGCGAACAGCAGGATCGCCACCAACGCCGCCCGCGGCTTGGTCACGTGGACCGCCGCCACCGACAGCATGGTGATGAACCCGAGGAAGGCCATGCCCAGCCACTTCAGCGGATTGACGTGGGTCTGGCTGAGGCCGATGCGCTGATCGCGCGCCTCGCGGACCTCCATCGCCTGGGCGAGGAGGCGGGCATGCACCGCCGGTCCGAGCGTGTCGCCGAAAGAGCGGCCGGCGAGGAGGCCGAGCAGCCGATCGAGGACCTGCGATGTCTCGTCGCTGTGCCGACGCCGCGCCAGGAGCGGCCATTCGACGTCGACCGCCGCGTGCGCATACGCCGAGACCGCTCGATCGACCTCGTCGCGATCTCCCGGCGCCAGCCCCCGGGTCAGCGACACGATCGCCTGCAGGCTGTCGGCCTCGCGGAAGACGGCGGTCGTCGCCCGGTCGTGGGCGCTCCACGTGTCGTTGGCGAGGAAGGCCAGGGTGAGCGCGAAGAGCACACCGATGATGTTGATGAAGGGCGGCACCACCCCGTCGAGGGAGTGGAGCCACGCCGTTCGCCGCGCGTCGTGCATCCACGCCGCCAGCGCCCAGGAGGCGAGGAAGGTGCCGACCAGAGCGATCGCCGCGAACCCGTAGTGGTCGTAGGCCCCGAGATTCATCTTCACACCCGCTCCGCCCGTCGCCCCCACGATCTCTTCTCGCGTTCGCGCACGCGCGAGCGGGAGGGAGAAAGAGGACCCTCCCGATCGTCTTGGCACCACTGCCGGGAGCCGTCGACCGACATTCTGTCGTGGCCGATCGCCTCCGGGTACGGATCGGAGGCGTTTCGCCCCCTGTCCGTACCCCGACCGGTGGCCTCCGACACAGGCGAAAGCGGCGTGCGGTGGTGAGAAAAGTTATCCACAGGACGTCACGCCGCTGAAATGCTGGGTTTTTTGTGCAGTGCGAATTTTAGTCGGCGAAATCGCATTTCCGTTGTTGACGGCATCCGGGGAGGTCCTTATAACCCCACTCAACGACGGCGGCGCTGCCGCTGGCGACGAAATCCTTCGCCCTCCGGTCCTGGATGACCCCTTGAAAAAGGGACTTGCCAAGTGGCTCGGAAAGGTGTTGAAGGTCACTGAATTCGGTCAGACCGAAGAGAGTGTTGAAACCGTCCG